>CAZHXO010000048.1:0-4176 GCA_964536585.1 uncultured Gammaproteobacteria bacterium | reverse complement strand
CAAAGTTCATTTCTATTACCAGAGTTTAGGCTCTTTATATGAACTGCAAAACCAACTATTAATTGCTCGAGACTTAGACTATATTAATACAAAAGAATCTAACAAAACAGCTGAACAAACAGTCAACGTTGCTAAATTAATTAATGGTTCAATTAGAAGTTTATCCTAGCTACGAGCTACGAACTCCTAGCTACTATTTAGATGGTTAAACAATCTAAAATATACGAAGTTGAAAATATTGCTCAGAATATCAAAGAGTCTGAATCGGTTGCTTTAATCGACTATCAAGGGTTATCGGCTCAGCAAAACACTGAGCTTAGGAAGAAAATAAAAGAAAGCGGCGGAATAATGGAGGTGGCTAAAAACACCCTAATTAAACGGGCCTTAAACAAAATCGGAATCGAATTAAAAGAAAAGTTAACTGGGCCCACTGCTTTGGTTTATACCCAAAAAGATGCAATTACTCCCCTAAAAGCAATCAATGAAACCGCCAAGGAACTAAAAAGTCCTAAATTTAAATTTGGTATTTATAAACAAAAGTTACTTCCCTTAAAAAGATTCAAAAAACTGGTTGAAATTCCAGGTAAAGAAATTTTGCTCTCTCAACTAGCTAATGGGCTGAATGCCCCGATGGTCAAGCTAGTTAACTCTCTGCAATTTAACCAACGTAAACTAACTCTTTTACTCAAAAGCCTAGCGGAACAAAAAAATAATTAGAATTTGGATATTAGAATTTGGAATTTAATTCCAGGAGGAGGTGAACCCAAATGGCCAAGAAAAAAGAAAATAAAATTGACAAGCTAATTGATGAAATTGCTGAACTTTCAGTGTTGGAACTATCAGAATTAGTCGAAGCAATTGAGGAAAAGTTTGGCGTAGAAGCAATTGCTGCTGCTCCTGCCACTGCCGCGCCGGCTGCAGGTGGCGAGGAAGAAGAAGAAAAATCTGAATACACTGTAGTTTTAGCTGCCGTTGGTGATAAAAAGATTAATGTCATTAAAGCATTAAGGAAAGTCAAACCTGACTTGGGCTTGAAAGACGCTAAAGACTTAACTGAAAATACTCCAGCTGATATCTTAGTTGACGTTAAAAAAGAACAAGCCGAAGAAGCAAAAAAACAATTAGAAGAAGCAGGAGGGACAGTTGAACTAAAATAAAGCGATCATCACCCAAAGCAGATATAAGCCTTGGGTGGTGGTCCAAAAATAGTGATCAAAAGTAAACAGTAATAAGTAAACAGTAATAAGTAAACAGTAATTTTTTAATTTAACTGTTCTTAAATATTCACGAACCAACAGCAACAAACCACTTGTTCCCAATACACCCAGTTCGGATAAAACTAATAAGAAGACATTATGCACCGGCTGAAGAAACTTCAACTGACTAGAATAATCCGGTAAACTTTTAACAAATGTCCCCCAGCCAACTCCTACTAAAGGACGAGCTTTAATTATGGCCACTGAAGATTTAATTAAACTCCATCGTCGATAAATTGAGTTTGGTTTAATAATACCCAACTTATAAAAAACTATAAGAGAAACTAGAGACAAAATACCCCAGCTAAAAAAACTAATAAGCTTAATCTTTGTATCTGCCTGTCGATTATTGTGCACGATCGTGCAGAATAATTGACAAACTATAAGATAAAACAAGGATAAATAAATGGGAATGGAAAAGGATAAAACAATCAACACTAAACTAAAATACTTGGCAAGCTTGCAAAAAAACTGATCTTTATTTCTAAAAAAAAGGAAGCTAAGTAAACCAAATGCTCCCATCACATTAGCATGCGGAAAAGTTGCCATTGGAGCAACCAATTGACTGTTTGCCAGACTAATTTTTTTAACCCCGCCGCTACCCAAGCTATAAATTGGTTCTCCCAAAAACCGCCAGCCAACTACTGTTCCCTGTTTGACAAATTGAGCAAAAGCTAAGAGCGCAGACCAAATAACGGCTCCAGATAAGCCTAATAAAACTGGCCTATGTAAACTTTTATTTTTAAAAATAATCCAACTAACGCTCATGGCAAGTAGAAAACGAATGAAATTAATCATAGAAACCAAGGGAATTGGGGAAAAAATGACTGAGATTAAAATCAAAATTCCGGAAAAAAGTTCAAGAGTTATTGGGTTTCGTGTTTGCGGGTTACGAGTTAATATTTTTAAAAACCCGTAACCCCTAACCCGTAACTGAATAACCGAAAAAACAATTATTGCTAGCGCAATTATATCTTGAACCCACAAATCTGGCATCAAATAATCAACCAATACTCCGTTAACTAAACTCTCAGTTATCAGCCAATGTTTTGCCCAACTACTAGGAAGCAAGAGTCCAAAAAGAAAAATTAGTGTATTCAACATTTCAAAAATCAGATACCTTAATTCGATAGGTTTTAGACCAACCTAAAATCTTTTTTAAAAGCTGGACAAATAGACTAAAAATTAAAAAAATAAGCATGCTCTTGCCTAAAAAGAGCAACTGCAATAAGTCGTTTACTAAACCCAAGCCAATAACCAAAAACCACGGTTTGTTAAAAAACCAATTCAAGCCAAGCAGCCACAAAAAAGCAGGCCAACTTATTAAAAAAAAGCTCTGGAAAAAAACAATCACTAAACCAAGAACAAACCACAAAAACTTATTTTTAAACATAATCCCACTATTAGTATATAGTATTAAGGAAGAGGTAGACCATTACTGATCATAAATTTAAAGTTAGGTTTTGATAATGGCGGATATCTTCAACTTCTAGCTGATAGTTCAAGTCAATGCAAAGCGCATCTAAACGTAGATTTTTATACTTCGGCTCTTTTTTTATTAAATAAGCCTCGGCCATTTGCTTAACCTGATTAATTTTTTCTCCGGTTATACTCCACTCGGGCCTGCCTCGACCCATTCTTGTCTTAACTTCAACGAAAATCAAAACTCCCTTTTTGTTAACAATCAAATCTATTTCTCCAAAACGCGTAGAAAAATTACGCTCAACCACTCGGTACCCGCACCTTTTCAAATGCTTTAAAGCTAAATTTTCTCCAATTTCACCGATTTTATTGCTTTTCACAAATTAATAGTTCATAATTCATAAACCTTAACTCTTTGTCCGATACTGCAAAGCTTCAGCCACGTGGGCTGATTTTATTTCCTCCTCCCCGGCCAAATCGGCAATTGTCCGGGCAACTTTTACCAAGCGAAAATAAGCCCGAGCTGATAGCTGAAACTGATCAATTGCCTGTTTAATAAGGCTATCCGAGTTTGAATCTAGTTTACAAAACTTTCTTATTTGTTTATTCCTCATTTCAGCATTACTCTGAACTGCCAAATTCTGAAAACGTTTAAGTTGTCGCTGTCGAGCACTGACCACTCTTTGCCTAATTTTTATCGATCTTTCAAGCATTTTGTGGACCTTCTCATCAGTAGACAACCTGTCTACTTTTACCGGTGGCACCTGAATATGTAGATCAATACGATCCATTAGAGGCCCGGAAAGTTTCTTTTTGTATTTGAAAACTTGATAAGGAGTACATTTGCATTCTCTTTCTGGATGCGTCGCATAACCGCAAGGGCAAGGGTTAGCAGCAGCAACCAGAATAAACCGAGAGGGGTAATCAGCCTGGCCAGCAGCGCGGGTAATTGTCACTATCCCGTCTTCCAAAGGTTGGCGGAGCGACTCTAATTTTGACCGTGAAAATTCGGGAATTTCATCCAAAAATAAAACTCCGCGGTGAGCCAAAGAAATTTCTCCAGGCTTAGGATGGCTTCCTCCTCCAATCAATCCGACCCGAGAAACATTATGGTGGGGGGCTCGAAAAGGGCGAGTTTTTACTAGTGATCCTCCAGGCGGAATTTTACCAGAAATAGAATAAATTTTAGTCACTTCCAGCGCCTCATCTTTTGTCATCGGCGGTAAAATCCCAGGTATTGCCCGAGCAAGCATGGTTTTTCCCGAACCGGGCGGTCCCTCCATAAAAACATTATGGCCACCAGCAGCAGCAATCTCTATTGCACGCTTTGCCTGTTCCTGCCCTAAAATATCGGCAAAATCAAACTCTGCTTCCAAGGATACGTCGTGGCTATTAAACGACTCGCGAGCCTGCGGTTTTAATTCTTGACCGCCATTTAAATGCGCTGACAATTGAGCTAAATTCTCAACTGGATAAACATCAATCTTCTCAATCACCG
>CAZHXO010000047.1:0-4283 GCA_964536585.1 uncultured Gammaproteobacteria bacterium | reverse complement strand
TTACGCCCTCTACAACTCCTGCTGGTGTCTTCTTATCTAATCTGCTGTTTAATTCTTCGGCTACTTCACTCCCATTCTCCTCCGGAATAGGCCCGTCTTTTTTCTGCTCTTCAAAAATATTTCTAATTTTACTATTAAACCTTCTTATCGTTTCAGACATTTATTTTCACCTCCTTGTTATCTACAAAATAAAACATCTTATAGTATTTTAGGTTAAGCTAAATAAAAACACCTCTTGGGCGTTGAATATATTTAGTATAGAATATTTATACAAAAAAATAAATAGGCAGTTTGAAGCTAGTTTTGAGTATAACTATGTAGAAAAAGGGGTTTAAATTAACTCTTTTAAATCAACTAATTGCTGTTCATCTTCGTTTCTTTTCTTAATCTCTATTTTCTTGTCTTTAACATTTCTAGCACTTATAACAATCCTATAAGCACAACCTATTAAGTCAGCGTCGGCGAATTTCTCACCCGGCGAAACATCTTGCCGGTCATCAAAAATTACTTCTTGACCTTGATCAATTAAATAATCATAAACTTCATTCGCCCATTTGTTTACTTTTCTATCATGCAAATCCAGCCCCACCAAATGGTATTTAAATGGAGCAACAATTTCCGGCCAGATTAGACCATTTTGATCATGATGGGTTTCAGCAATTAAGGCCATAGTCCGGCCAATACCGATACCATAAGAGCCCATCCACAACGGCTTTTCTTGTCCCTTTTTGGTAGTAAAAGTGGCTTCTTGAGGCTCGGAATAAAAATAACCGATATTAAAAGTGTGCCCCCATTCAAACCCCTGTTTTTCATGTAAATGCCCCTTTTTACATTGAGCACACAAATTGCCCCCACTAGCATCAACAATATCAGCCAGATGATCATACTCAAAATCTCGACCGTAATTAACATTAATGGAATCAGTAGTTTCTTCTTTTTGGCCACCAATGAAATTTTTCACCATTTTAAGGCCATAGTCGCCAACATAAGTAGCCTCTTCTCCCCAAGAATGAACATAGCCATGTTTTGTCCCCAACTCCCTTTCTAGCTCTTCCTCTTCAGCCGGCCTTATCCAATCCAAACCTAGATAACGAGTTAACTTAGTTTCATTAACATCTTGATCACCGCGAAGAGAAGCAATATAAAGCTTACCGTCACTACCAATATAAACAACATTTTTTAAGTAGCGCCACTCAGGTTCACCGTAATGTTCAACATTATCTTCCATGGTTAAAACCCAATCCGGCTGGTCAATGATTTTAAATTCTTTAAGTTCCTCATCGGGATTTTTTTCCTGTCGTTCAAATTCACATTTCTCTTGGTTGGCAGCATACCCGCAGTTATCACAAATTAAATAAGTATTGTCACCGTGTTTTTCATCCTCAATCATAAACTCATGGGAAATTGCTCCGCCGATTGCCCCGCTGTCTGCTAATACCGGCTCAACTTTCAAATCAAGCTCCTCGGCAATCTCTAAGTAAGCGTCATAAAACTTTTGATAACTTTGCTCAAACTGTTCTTTGTCAGCACAAAAGTTGTAAGCATCCTTCATCATAAACTCCCGAACTCTCAATAATCCGCCTCGAGGCCGCTTATCATCCCTAAATTTTCTTGAAAACTGGTAAATTTCAATTGGCAAATCTTTGTATGAAGGACTAAACATTTTAACTAATTCGGTCATCATTACTTCTGCCGTTGCTCCCAAAGCAAAGGTGGAACCATAATGATCCTCAACCAAAAGCATTTCTTCTCCAAAAGCTTCAGCTCGGCCGGTTTTCTTCCAAAGTTCTAAGGGGTGTAGGGTGGGAACAACTAGTTTCTGACAACCAATTTCTTTCATTTTTTTATCAATCACTTGATATATCTTATCCCAAACCCGCATACCTAAGGGTAAAAACGCCCAACGTCCGGTAGAAAACCGCCGGATAAACCCAGCTTGATAAAGTAATTTATGAGAAGGGACAACTGCATCGGAAGGAATAGTTTTTTGAGTATTGCCAAATAAATCTGTATATCTAACTCCTAGTTGAAAATCTTTTTTATCCATAAAGTTTTACCTTTCTTTCAAACTTACTATATATTACAATCTCATACTTAAAATTACAACTAGTCTGTTTATTACAATCCCTATTCACTAATAACTTCCCCTTCGGTTGGAATTGGATTAGCATCTTCTTCGTAACGACCTTCATAACGTTCAATGATTTCTTTAGCCACTGGCGCAGCATCATAAGAGCCCGACCCGCCGCGCTCTAATAAAACTGTTATCACAACCTTAGGTTTATCAGCTGGATAAAATAAGGTGAACCAAGCATGAGTATCTTGGGAATTTACTGAAACTTCTGCTGTCCCGGTTTTACAACCTACCCGCCCTTGGCGAGGCGAGTCCTCGGCATGAAAATCAAAAAACGGAAAAGCTGTTCCGCCATCAGCACAGGCTTCAACCATACCTTGTTTGGCTAAATCCAAATTCTCAGATTTAACATTTAACATTCGACAATTAACATTTGACTTCATAGCAACATGGGGATCGCAAATTTTACCGCCGTTAACAACAGCTGCAGTCTCAAGCGCCACTTGGAGGGGTGTAACAGTTAAATCCCCTTGGCCAATTGACAAATGATAAGTATTACCTAGGTACCACCTTTCCCCTTTTTCTTCTAATTTCCAATTGCGCGTAGGAACAAAACCAGAAACTTCTCCAGGCAAATCTAGACCGGTTTTACTGCCCAGATTAAACTTTTTCATCCATTTAACTAAATTATCCACTCCCAACCACTCGCCAACTTTATAAAAATAAATATCATTAGAGCGTTTTATTGCTTTAACTAAATTAACCATCCCTTCTGTCCGGCCATAATCTATCCAATACCAATTTTTATATTCCCATTCCCCCACCCTCAATACACCGGTATCTTCAATTTCTTTTTGAGCATCAACTACTTCCTCTTCCAATCCAGCAATGGCGGGTATCATTTTAAAAACCGATCCGGGAGGATAAGCACCAGAAATAGCCCGGTTCATCATCACCAAACCATCTCCGCTTAGCCATTCACTTATCTTCGGGCTGTCTTGATTTTTAGTAAACTTATTAGGGTTAAAAGAAGGATAAGAAACCAAAGCTAAAACCTCCCCGGTATGAGGATCTAGAACAATCACTGCCCCCTTACCTTTGTTTGACAAAGCCGTATAAGCCGATTCCTGCCACTTTTTGCTAATAGTTAAGGTTAAATCTTCACCCGACACCGGTTCTTTTATTCCTAATTCACGTAAAATTTTGCCCTGAGCTCCAACCTCAATCCATTTTCCGCCGGATTGGCCAGATAAATGTTCATTATAATGTTCTTCCACCCCGCCTCTACCAACCCAGTCACCAAGCTCATATTTTCCCGCTTTTACCTCTTTTTCACTTGCTTCACCTAAATAACCAAGTAAATGTGCTGATTTCTCAGTCAGAGGATAATCACGCAGCCACTGCTTTTTAACCACCTGGTCAGCCGCCTGCATTTTTAAAGCCTGCTCACGGGGCAAGTCCTCACTATCTTCATTTAAATAGCGGACATCATTATCAGCTAGTATTTCACCATGGCGGTCAAAGATTCTGCCTCGAGCAGCTGGAAGTTTAACCCGCCGGACCCGATTCTCATCAGCTAATCGGCGGAAATAAGCACCGCGAACAATCATTAAATCAACAGTTCGGGTAAAAAATGCTCCAAAAATTAAAATTAAAAAAATCTTTAAAATATTTGCCACAGTAGTTAATTATAGATTATTAGTTATGAGTTATAAATTACTATCTAAGAAGTGGAAATGGAAGGTGCGGCCGGTCGTGTGTATTTTTTTATTTGGGTGTTTTTGTGTTTTGTTGTTATGTTTGTTTTTGCCCCGACCTAAAGTCGGGACCACCCTCCCCGATTCCTTGAAAATCAAGGAACAGGGTTAACTTTCCGCTAATACCGGGGCGAAACCCGATAAAGCAAAAATGACCTGCGGTCGGTATAACCAACCGCACCTTTGGGATGAACTAGACATGTCCATCCCTGTCTAAGCTCCGGAGGGGGAGCTGGTTATCCGTTGTAACTAACCTCTTTTTTGCTTTCTCCTTCTTTGCAAGAAGGCCTGCTTAAAATCTTCTTGCGTTCCTTTTTCTTCTCCTCTTCTGTCATCTCATCCCAATCTTTCTTTGCCATCTATCCTTATCTCCTTGTTGTCTACATACAGCGTCATACTCCAATTACATAGTTTAATAAACAAAATTCTTTATCTCCCCCTCCGGAGCCTGA
>CAZHXO010000046.1:0-4374 GCA_964536585.1 uncultured Gammaproteobacteria bacterium | reverse complement strand
CTTTTGTTTTTATCTGCATAAATATAGGATATCAGAATTAGTTTAAAAGTCAATTTGACAACTTGACTTTTAACTCTTAGTTGTGCAACCATGGTGATAAGAAAATGTTTAAGGAAAAAATTGTTTTGATATTTGCTTTCTTTTTCGGTGTACCATTATTGCTACTTCTTAACCTTTATTTATATACCCAGCTAAATTTTAGCTGGGAACATGGAAGGGAGCTTGCTGTAATTGAATCTCGTCCTCAGCAAAGCAAATCAAGTAATTGGTCAGTTCTTTCAAATAGAGAGAAAGAAGATTGGGGGGTGACGGGTCTTGTTTTGGCTGCCGATGCGCGTCCACTAATTATTGAGAATTATTTAAGGAAATATGATTCTCCTCTTGTCCCCTACTCCAATTTAATTTTTGAAGTTTCCCAGAAATATGGGCTGGACTACCGTTTAATTATTGCCATTGCCCAGCAAGAATCAAATTTGTGTAAAAAAACCCCTGAAGGTTGTTTTAATTGTTGGGGAGTTGGGATACATTCGCGTGGAACAATGTGCTTTAACTCTTATACAGAAGGAATTAAATGGTTTGCTAAGTATTTAAAAGAGGAGTATATTGATAAAGGAATGGATACTCCTGAGAAAATGATGCCCAAATATTGCCCCTTGTCTACTGGCTCCTGGGCTTTCGGTGTCAATCAGTTTATGAATGAGTTAAAATAGGATATGGAAAGAGCGTCAGATTTTTATGATGACCCTCAGTTTAGTTATATAAATTATTGGGCAGAGAGAGGGTACGAAGAACAGGCTGAAAAAATTGCTCTTAAAAG
This sequence comes from uncultured Gammaproteobacteria bacterium, assembly GCA_964536585.1. Classification (GTDB taxonomy): domain Bacteria; phylum Patescibacteriota; class Microgenomatia; order UBA12405; family JAHJSD01; genus CAZDJQ01. The sequence goes on along the minus strand of CAZHXO010000046.1, from coordinate 3,557 downwards.
ATTATTAGAAACGGTCCCCTCAAGAAAAAGGAGTAAACTAATTGATATTGGAGGGGGCTATGGTCGTTTTTGTTCTCTTTACACCCAGTATTTTGAGAAATGTTTTCTTCTTGATCCTTCAAGTAAACTAATTAAAAAAGCCAAAAAAAAGCAGAAATTTGAAAACTTAACATTCACAAAGGGGCAAGCGGAAAATATTCCTTATGAAGATGATTTTTTTGATGTTGCTTTATTAATTCGGGTTGCTCATCATTTACAAAATTTCTCAGTTGCTGTTGAGGAGATTGGGCGTGTTTTAAAAAAGGGAGGATATTTTATTTTAGAATTTCCTAATAAAGCTCATTTAAAAGGAAGAATTTTAAGTTTATTAGGAATGAGAGATGTTTTTTTTGACCTCTCGCCTGTTGATAGACGAACTAAAAAAGAAATTGAAATTGGCTTTCCGCCTTTTTATAATTATCACCCTTATTGGATAGTGAAAACTTTAGAGAACAAAGGTTGGAAAGAAATTGAGCGCTTGTCAGTATCTAATTTCAGACACTCCATTTTTAAGCGTTTTTTGTCTGATAAACTATTATTATATCTCGAAAAAAGGGTTCAAAAGCCGTTTGCGAAATTAAACCTTGGCCCCAGTATATTTTTACTGCTTAAGAAGCTAGATTAATAATCCCCTCTTGACAATATTATAAGACCTTGTTACCATATGATTAGATCCTGGGGTTACTTCGTAAGAAGCTAACTCTGGGATTTTTTTATTGGTTAAAAGTTGACCAAAAAAAATGAAAAAATTTCTTGTTTTCTTACTTGGTTTTACTTTATTTTTAATAAACCCAGCTGAGGTTTTAGCTGGGTACCAGGATCCTTTGGATGGTCTTGATTATCGTAAATTACGCTTATACCACTTTTTAAAGAAAAAAAATTCTCCCTTGCAAGCTCATACTGATGATTTTATTCACGCGGCTGATATTTGGGAAATTGATTGGCGATTGTTGCCAGCAATTTCTGGGCTAGAATCAGCTTTTGGAACTCGGTTGATTCCTGGTACTTATAACGCTTATGGCTGGGCCGGGGGCTATTTTTATTTTCAGGGTTGGGACCAGAGTATTTTTTATGTTTCTCGTAAGCTAAAAAATAAGTATTACTTGCAAGGTTTGGACAACCCTTATGAAATTGGTTCTGTTTATGCCCCTCCCAACGCTCATTGGGGCAGTTTAATTGCTTCTATTATGTCGGAAATCTAATTTATGTTAAACTAGCAGTAAGTATAGCCGCAGTGCTGGAATTGGCAGACAGGCACGGCTTAGGACCGTGTTCCGTTCTACGGAGTAGGAGTTCGAGTCTCCTCTGCGGCACTCAATAAGGGGGTAAGAATTTTATATGAATAAGATAGTTTTAAAAAAAACTTTTATTTTAATTTTAGCCTTTTTTTTCTTTTTATCAGTAGACGTATTTGCTGAAACAGATTTAAGAAGAATTTATTTAAGCCGGAGAGATGAATATTATCAGGCTTACAATGGGTTTTTATCAGGAAGAAAAAATTATTTTCAGCAGGGGACAATACAAAGTAGAGAGAAATTTAGGCAAAAAAGTAGAGATTTTCTTTTGGCAAGGGACAATTTAATATCAAGCTATTTTGATTTGCTTTTAAGCAAATCAAGCTTTGTAGATTCCAAACATCAACAACAATTATCAGGCTGGCAAGGATGGATAATTGAGCACCGGAAAAAGGTGGGTAAAGCCTATTCTTTAGAAGATTTGATTATTTTAAGTAGAGAATTTGATGAGGTATACCCGGAAATAGAACGGGTTATTTATTCTTTTTTATATAACCGTGTTGTCGAGCAACAAAAAGAAATAAGGATTGAAATTAAACAGCTAAGTCAAGAATTAGCCGTTCAAACCACTAATGACGATTGGCAAATTGAAGTGAATGAAGAATTAAACCAAATGGAAAATTACTGGCAAGAAGGAGAAACTTTACTGGAAAGAGTGCGGGTAGTTAGGTCTGGTGATATGAAAAAAAAGTGGGATAAAATCAGCGAGAATTTAAAGTTAGCCAAAAATTCTTTGTTAAAAGTTTTAAATTATTTAGATGAAGTAATCTCCCGAAATGACTAAAAATAAATCTAATTTACAAGACATTGAGTTATCTATTTTTGAAAGAATGAAATCGAAAATGGATATCCCTTTGTGGCTAAAAATAGTCGGGGGAGGTTTATTGTTCCTGATTGTTCTAACCACATTAGGTTTTGTTTTGTTAAAACCCTCTTCCCGTCCTGATAAAGGGGCTGAAAAGGTAAGCCCAACTCCATTAATGAAACAGAAAACTAAACTTTCTAGTGAACGTAGAAAATGGCAAGCAATAAAATCGCAATTAGACAGGCTTGATTCTTCCCAAAAAGATTTGTTGCCTCCAGAAATTGATTTAGACCTAGAATTTGAGCAATGAGTGATATTGACCAAAAAATAAAAAAACTTCAGGAAGAAATAAAAAACACCCCTTATCATAAAGGGACAGAACATCACATTGGTAAATTAAGAGCGAGAATCGCTCGGTTAAAAGAAGAGCGAGAAGACCAAGCTTCTAAGGGTGGTGGCGGTGGCCAGGGTTATGCCGTGTCTCACCAGGGTGATGCCACTTGTGTTTTGGTCGGTCCTCCTTCAGTTGGTAAGTCCACATTATTAAACACCTTAACTGACGCTAAATCTAAAATTGGTAGTTATGATTTTACTACTTTAGAAGTTATTCCTGGGATGATGCGATACAAAGGGGCGCAAATACAGTTTTTAGACGTTCCGGGATTAATTGGCGGAACCGCCAAAAACAAAGGAGACGGTAAAAGAATTTTATCAGTAATTAGAAACGCTAATTTAGTTATTTTAATGACCGATGTTTTTAATATTAATGCTTTTGAAAAGATTACTATCGAATTAGAGGAAGCCGGGATTAGGCTGGATAAACAACCACCGGAAGTGGAGATAAAAAAGGTTTCTCGTGGTGGTTTAAAAATTTTAGGCGATCCCGGGGATATTGAAATTAAAACCGTTGAAGAAATAGCTGATCAGTTTGGTTTAAATAATGCAGAAATAATTATTAAACAACCATTAAAAGATTTAAAAGAAGTGGTTGACGTGTTTGCTCGCAATCGGGTTTATCTTCCTTCTTTAAAAGTAGTTAATAAAATTGACCAAAAGAAAGTCAATAGTAATAATTTCTTGAGAATCAGTGCCTTGGAGAACAAAAATATAGAAGAATTAAAACAAAGGATTTGGGACAAATTGGACTTAATTAGAGTTTATCTAAAATCTTCTAAGTCTAAACAAGCCGATTTTGGCGAACCACTGATATTACATAAAGGCGACACAGTTTTAGACGCTGCTAAAAAAATCTCATTAGATTTAGCTGAGAAAGTTGATAATGCTTTAGTTTGGGGCGAGAAAGCAAAGTTTCCTGGCCAGATAGTTCCCCTAAATTACCAGCTTGTTGATGAAGATATTCTTTGTTTCAAGAAATAAGTTTCTGTGCCGGAGATGGGGATCGAACCCACACGCTCTTA
>CAZHXO010000045.1:0-4445 GCA_964536585.1 uncultured Gammaproteobacteria bacterium | reverse complement strand
GTTAAGGAAGCGACGGAAACAATTAAAACAATTTGGATTGCTGATTGCATACTCTATATTCCAATCTAACAAGTCCCCATAAGCTTGTCAATTAGAAACTGTTTTTAAACTCTTTCTTAAACTTTCTTGACCGGCCGGAGGGTGAAATGACTTCAATTTGAAACTCCTTTTTACCCTGAGAAACAGGGTAAATGAACCTGCCGTCATCATTAAGCAGAATTACTTCTTCGTCAATTTTTAAAGTTGCTTGGGGATTAGTTTTACCCTTAAGCACCTGTCCTTGTTCAGGCGAGTTAATAAGATTTATTTTTACACTGGGAGGACGAACATAAGTCCAATATTGATAGCCAAGATAAATAAGGAAAAGAGAGATAATAAAACCGACCCCAATATATTTAACCCACTTTTGGCCCCAGCCAAAATTAGAAAAACTCAGCTTTTTGGGTTCTTCCTTTTTAATAAAATCGCGTCTAAAAAAAGCAAGCATTTTTTCCTGCTCCAGACCTAAAAAATTAGCGTATTTCCTAATATAAAGCGCCGGATAAAGACCTTCAGGAAGTTGATGGTAGTCTTCGTTTTCTAAAGCCTGAAGAAAATCCAAGGGAACCTTGACTTTCTCCGCCACCTCTTCAAGACTTAAGCCTTTTTCTTCACGCTCCTGCTTAAAAACCTGACCTACCTTTTTCATTTTATGAAGCTTGGTTAGCAACAACTTTTCTCGCCTTCGAACCCCTCGGCGGGCCGACTATACCCGCTCTTTCCAGTTGATCTAATATTCGGGCGGCTCGGGCATAGCCAATCCTTAATTTTCTTTGCAACAGCGAAGCTGACCCTTTATCTGCTTTAAGAACCAATGCTTTAGCTTTTTCAAAATACTCATCTCTTTCCTCACCATCAACTAAAACCACATTATTAGCGATTGAAACCGGTTGTTTTATCACCTCTTTCTTATATTTAACTTTGCCTTGCTGTCTTAAGAAAGTGATCACCTGGCTGATTTCCTCATCAGTAATATAAGGTCCTTGTATTCGGGTCGGTTTGGCCTGATCAGGCGGAATATAAAGCATATCGCCGTCACCTAATAACTTCTCTGCCCCGGTAGTGTCCAAAATTACTCGAGAATCAGTGTTGCTAGCAACTGCAAAAGACAGTCTGGTCGGGACGTTTGCTTTAATCAAGCCGGTGAGCACGTCAACTGAAGGACGCTGGGTGGCAAGCACCAAATGAATTCCCGTCGCTCTTGCCATCTGGGCAATCCGGCAAACCTTATCCTCAACTTCAGTGGGTGAAAAAAGCATAATATCAGCAAGTTCATCAATAATAATTAAGATGTAGGGGCGGCGTTTACTTTCTTCCACCTGCTGGTTATAAATTTCCAGGTTTCTGGCTCCCTTTTGCGACAGTAATTCATAGCGGCGGTCCATTTCTTTAACTGCCCATTTCAAGGCGGAAAGCACTTTTTCCGGCTCAGTAATCACCGGAGTTAGTAGGTTGGGGATATCGTTATATCTTTGTAGTTCCACTCTTTTTGGGTCAACTAAAATCATTCTCACTTCCTCAGGCGTAGTTCGATAAAGCATTGTTGATATCCAGGAATTAATCAACACACTTTTACCAGACCCGGTTTGACCAGCAATTAAAACATGGGGCATTTTTTTTATATCAGCAACCTGTGGGTCTCCGGAAACATCCAACCCTAAGGGAACTGCTACTTTTGAATCCATTTGCTTCATCGGCTTAGAAACCAACATCTCCTTAAGAGAGACAACCGCTGGTGGTTTATTTGGAACCTCGACTCCCACCAACGACCGGCCGGGTATTGGAGCTTCAATACGTATCTGACCAGTCGGAGCGGCTAAAGCTAAAGCTAAATCTGTTGCCCGGGAAGTTATTTTTGATAACTTTGTCCCCAAAGCAACCTCTAAAGCATACTGGGTAACTGCCGGACCTTTATTAATTTCTTTAACCCGGGCGGTTATTCCAAACGAATCCAATGTTTCTTCAATAGTATCAGCATTGTCTCGAACATTACCTCGCTGCGCATCTGTCCCCAAATCGTCACGTAAAAAATCCAGCGGCGGGTATTCCCACTCTTCAGGTATTTCAGGCCCAGAACTATCAGTTAAATTAGTAAATTCATCAATTTCTTTCTCGGCCTGGCGGTCTTTGCCGGGCTGGGGTGTTGACTTAACCTCCTCAATTCGCTCCTCTTCTTTTTTACTTTTTTTCTTATCACTAATAAAAGCAGTTTGTTGAACCTTTCCCCTTTCGGATTTAAATATATACTGACTGATAGTTTGGAAAACTTTAAGAATGTTTTCCCATAATTGTTCCAAAGAAGTATTAAATAAAACAACCAGCCCGACAACGGAGAAAGCAGTAAAAAGGATGAAACTTCCGGCGGCACTGATGAAAAAGGCGCTTTTTTGCCAAATCCACCAGCCTATTTTCCCAGACTTAAATAATCCCAATATTCCTAATAAAAAAATCAAGGTGCCAACAACCACATTGGGACCTCGCAACGGGGTGTCAAACCGACTGAAGAAAACAGCAATTAAAAGAAAAAGAAAGGGGAGGAAAATAGAAATTAAACCCAAATAATCTAAATAAAGCTGGTTTAAGCTAATTAAAAACACTCCCTTTTTTAAAAAAGAAAAAATGCTAATAAAAGCAAGCAGGCCAAAGCCAATGGCAAAAATTGAGCGCCAGGTTTTCTTGCTTAGTTTTTTCTTTTTCTTTTTTTTCTTGGCCATCTATACTGGTTTGAATAGCTAAACTTTAAAATTTAAATTTCCAATATCACCGGTAAAATTATTGGTTCACGCCCAGTTTTCTGTTTGACAAACTCTTCCACTTCCCCCTGAACTTGATAACGGATATTATTAAAGTCATAAACTGGCTCCTTAGCCTTATTATATGCTTTTGCTGCTACTTTCTCAATTTTACCAAGTAGCTCTTTGCTCTCTTTCATATATACAAACCCCCTTGAGGCAACAGTCGGCCCTTCAATCAGTTGTTTGTTTTCGCTATCGACATTCAAAATCAAAACAATCATTCCATCCTTAGAAAGAATCCGCCTATCCCTTAAAACCGTTTCTCCAACATCACCAACGCCCAAACCATCAATTAAAACCCGGCGAGCCTGGTATTGATAAGAAAAGTCTACTTTACCATTCTCCCAAAAAGTAGGCATTTTATTTTCTTCGGGTATTAAAACATTACTTGCATTTTTACCCATCTTTGAAATCAACTTCTTATACTGAGAGGCGTGCCTTGCTTCTCCGCCAATCGGCAAGTAATAATGAGGGGAAACTAAATTAGCCAACATTGCCAGCTCTTGCTGGGAACCATGCCCGGAAACATGCAGAGTTTCTCCTAACTCTTCATAAACAACTTCTGCTTTTAATTTGACTAGCTGGTTTATTAGCCGTAAAACCGCATCCGAGGTCCCAGGAACATAGTCGGGAGAAGAAAAAATAAATTTATCGCCCTTTTCTACTGAAATTTTATGCTTGCCTAAAACCACACGAGACAAACTCGATCCGGTTTGGCCCAAACTACCGGCAATTAAAAAGGTAATTTTATCATCTGGCATCTTTAAGGCATGGTAGTAATCAACCAAATCTTGATCAGTTAAATTTTCCAAATAACCCAACTCTCTTGCTATCTCAACATTCTTTTGAATCGACATCCCAACTAGAGCGATTTTTCTGCCGTATTTTTTAGATGCATTTACTGCTGCTTGCCAGCGATAAACATTTGAAGAAATAGCCGTAACAAAGACTCTGCCTTCAGCTTGGTGTATCTCCTCTTCAAAAACCTCATTAAGGATTCTTTCCGAGGGAGAGTGTCCTTTTTTCTCTGCTCCTAAACAGTCAGTTAAAAGACATTGAATATTCTGATTACCAAACTCAGCTATTTTACCCAATTGTGGCGGGACGCCATCAGGAGGAGTCAAATCAAATTTAAAATCAGCTCCGTGATAAAAATTCCCTGCCGGCGATTCAATTAATAAATGATAACTGTCAGGTAAAGAGTGGGTAACTCGGGCAGCGCTAATCTTAAACTTACCCGCTTTTATTTGCTGGTCAGGGGCAAACTCTTTAACCTTAGCTTTAACTCCTGTTTCTTTTAGTTTATCTTTAACCATAGCAACAGTCAGCCTTGACCCAAAAACAGGAAGCTTTTTAGGCATTTCCTGTAATAAAAAGGATAAGGCTCCAATGTGATCTTGATGACCGTGAGTCAATACTATTGCCTTAACTTTATCCTTTCTTTTAGTAAGATAACTAAAGTCAGGAATTACCAGGTCAACTCCTAAGGTTTCTCTTTCTGGGAATCCAATCCCGCAATCAACTACTAAAATTTGATCGTTCTCTTCTTTGCCATCAGGCAAATAATGATAAATAAACATATTTGTTGTTACGTCTGTAAAATTGTTAGAC
>CAZHXO010000044.1:0-4475 GCA_964536585.1 uncultured Gammaproteobacteria bacterium | reverse complement strand
CTTGGATAAACATAAATTGGAAATTATTCACACTCCCGGCCATACTCCGGGCGGAATAACTCTTTTCAACCAAGGCCAAAAAGTTGCTTTTGTCGGCGATACTATCTTTAAAAACGGAGTAGGAAGAACTGATTTCAAATACGCTTCAAGCAAACAGCTCTGGCAGTCAATAGAAAAAATAAAAGAAAAGCTCTCCGGCTATACTGCCTACCCCGGCCACGGAGAAAAGTTTGTCATCTGAAAAATCTGGTTTTACACCCCTGTCTCTTTTAATTTGTTTAAAAGCTTTTTTTGTTCTCGGGTTAAGTTTTCCGGAACATCAATTTGAATAGTGACATACTGATCGCCGCGATAACTACCCTTTGGTGCTTTTATTCCTTTGTTCCGCAACCTAATTTTGGTTCCTGATTTTGTTCCTGGCCTAATTTTCAGTTTAACTTGCTCATCATAGACAGTTGGAACTTCAATTGTCCCACCAAAAACAGCAGTAGTAAACGGGATTTTTTTATCAACATAAACATCATACTTTTGACGAGAAAATTTTGCATGGTCACTAACTTTAATTAGCAAATAAAAATCATCAAAGCTGATTCTTTGGCCATCCATTACTCCAGCCGGGATTTTTATTTTCTTATTCCTCCCTTGGACATTAACTTCTTTTTCCACCCCATTGACTGCTTCCATAAAATCTAACTGAATTTGGTAAGTTGGTTTTCTTGTCCGCTGACTGAATGGAGACGAAGCACCAAAAAACTCTTCAAAAATTTTAAACGGGTCACTAAACCCTTCAAAATGCTCAGCCCCGGCTTGACCAAACGGAGATTGGCCGCCGCCAAAGTTAAAAGTATAAGTAAACGGACCCCGGCTGGTCCTGCCTCTTGCTTGCCCCCCCTGCTGAAAAGCAGCGTGGCCAAATTGATCATAAGCTTGTTTTTTCTGGGGATCAGACAATACTTCGTAAGCCTGGTTTATTTGTTTAAACTTTTTCTCGGCTTCTGCTGATTCATTCTTATCCGGATGCCATTTTAAAGCTTTTTTGCGATAAGCTTTTTTTATCTCCTCCTCTGAAGCATTCCTATCAACCCCAAGTATTTCATAATAATCTTTTGCCATAAACCTATATTTTAATCAACAATTTCTCCTTCTTCAGCTTCATCATCGCCTTTATCTTTTTTCTCTTCCTTTTTCTGTTTATCAGTTTGGGGGGCTTGCTGCTGGCTTGCTGCTGCTTGATGCACTTTTGTGCCAATCTGTTGCAACTGCTGGCTTAATTGTTCACTTGTCTGGTCATAATCGGCTTTTGTTGCCTCTTTGTCCGCTAATACTTCTTGCCCTTTTTCAATCTCTTTTTCTAGCCTTTCTTTATCCACTTTTTTAATTTTATCCTTAGCATCATCAAGCAGTTTCTCGGCCGCAAAAATAGTATTGTCCAACTTATTTCTCGCTTCAGCCTTCTCTTTTCGGCGTTCATCTTCTTCAGCATGAGCTTCTGCTTCTTCTTTCATTCTTTCAACTTCCTCTTCTTCTAGTCGAGTAGCGTTTTTAATGGTAATATCCTGTTTTTTACCAGTTGATTTATCTTCAGCTGAGACTTTTAAAATTCCGTTGGCATCAATATCAAAAGTAACCTCAATTTGAGGAACACCTCTTGGTGCCGGTGGAATACCATCTAAAACAAATCGGCCTAAAGATTTGTTATCAGCTGCCATCGGCCGCTCACCCTGCAAGACATGAATTTCAACTTGGGTTTGGTTATCAGTTGCTGTTGAAAAAACCTTTGATTTTTCAGTCGGAATAGTCGTGTTTCTCTCAATTAACGAGGTCATCACTCCACCCATTGTTTCGATCCCCAAAGTGAGCGGGGTAACATCCAAAAGCAAAACGTCTTTAACTTCACCAGAAATTACCGCTCCTTGGATGGCAGCGCCAATACCAACTACTTCATCAGGGTTAACTGATTTGTTCAGCTCTCGACCAAAAAATTCTTTTACTGTCTCTTGAATCTTAGGCATTCTTGTCTGACCACCAACCAAAATCACTTCATCAATATCATCCTTGCTCATCCCCGCGTCTTTTAAGCAAGCTTTCACTGGGCCCATTGTTTTCTCAATTAAATCATTAGTCAGTTGTTCCAATTTTGCCCGAGTCAGTTTAACTTCAAGATGGACTGCTTCTCCTTTTTGCTGAGCAATAAAGGGTAATTTAATTTCTGTTTCCTGAGTTTGAGAAAGTTCAACTTTAGCCTTCTCAGCTGCCTCTTTAAGCCGTTGCATTGCCTGGGCATCTTCCTTAAGGTTAACATCAGGATTTTTCTTGTTAAATTCTTCCAAAGCATAGTTAATTATCCGCTGATCAAAATCTTCACCACCTAAAAAGGTGTCACCATTAGTAGCTTTAACTTCAAAAACCCCATCACCAATTTCTAAAATAGAAATATCAAACGTGCCGCCACCTAAATCATAAACGGCAATTGTTTCTCCTTCTTTTTTCTCCAACCCGTAAGCTAAAGAAGCAGCAGTTGGTTCATTAACTATCCGCTCAACTTTTAAGCCGGCAATTTTACCGGCTTGCTTAGTTGCTTGACGCTGAGCATCATCAAAATAAGCAGGAACTGTAATTACTGCCCGTTTAATATCTTCGCCTAAATATTCTTCAGCATCAGCTTTAGCTTTTTGCAAAATCTTAGCAGAAATCTCCTGAGGAGTATAAACCTTATCAGCTACTTTAACCGCCGCCATCTCATTTTTACCCTCAACAATTTGATAGGGAACCATTTCTTTAGCCTTTTTTACCTGATCATCAGAAATCCTTCGCCCCATCAACCTCTTGATGGCGTAAACTGTTTGTTTGGGTTTTAAAACCATCTGGCGTTTGGCAGTTTCCCCAACTAGACCCTCAACCGGATTAACCACTGAAGGTATTAAATTACTCCCTTCCGTAGTTGGAATAACCTTAGGTTTGCCACCTTCCATTGTGGCAACACATGAATTTGTTGTTCCTAAATCAATACCAATTATTTTACTCATCTTTGTTCTCCTCCTTGTTTTTGTTAATTAAATCAACAACATAATTAATCGGCCTACATATCCCCATATTTGCTGGTACTTCTACCTTTTGTCCATCTTTTGTCTTAAAATTATTTAATATAATTTTGCCAGCAGCTATTCCAATTAATTCTCCGTTCTCTACAGAAAAAAGTGGCGAACCGCTAAGCCCGTTATTTATATGGGTATCAACAATATAAAAATGCAATGACCCATCTTTAGCCCTTCTTTTGACTGAACTAATCATGCAGTGAGTCATGCTCATTGTTAAACCAAAACCCATTTCCAATAATTTAATTGCTAGGGGGAAACCCACAAAAACTGCATCGTCTCCCTCTGCAATTTCCTCTAGGTTTCCAAAACTATTTACCGCTGGGAAAGTTTTATCATCTTTCGTTTCAATTTTCATCAATGCAATGTCATTTTCGTTGTCTAATTCTAATAAATTCAACCCATATTTCTTAAAGAAAGTTATACCCTTTTTATTAGTCTTGTCTGCGACTACAACCCTTAAAAACTTTCTTTTGGATTCCGGGATATTGTTATAAACATGTGCACTAGTCACAAACTTCCCGTCCTCTGTAACAATAAAGCCTGACCCCCTAATACTAATCTGCTTCTTCCCATCTTTTTGAGGAATAAACAACTCCAAAAGTAAAACCGATTTTTTATTCTCTTTAAATATTTGCTTTTTCATAAATACTAAGCTATACAGTAATCTTTAACTTCTAAAAGCGAAATAATTTTATCAATGTATTTTTTTATTTGACTTATTTCTTTTTTAAATTCTAATTTTTTGCTTTCTTTACCATTTATTCTATTCTTTAATTTTCTTAATAAATCTATGCAAAAGAATTTAACTCCATATTTTTCAACAATCCCCTTTTGATTATCTTGTAGATAATACAAACCACTACTTTCCCTTGAGTCTTCTAAAGCTCTTTTAATCATAAAACAAACTTCGTCCTTATCGTTAATAACCGGAATGCAACTGGAAGATTCAGCTTCTAAAATGAACAGGCTATCAGAACCATCGATCAAAGAATCTACATTCAGTTTACTAGATGTCCTTTCATCTAGTTTCATTTCTTTCAGCACCGTTTTTGCGCAATTAACCTCTCTATAATTTATGTCAGTAATCCTGTATGATCCATTATTTGCCATCTTCTTCCAATTTCTTTTCGTCGCGATAGCTACATTTGCAGATAACATTTTATTATTTGAAAAATATGTTCCGCTATCATCATCAATTAATTTAAGCGTTGCGCTAGTTGGTGAAAAATTCATGTATATTGCTACGAGTTTTTTACTCATCTTCCTGCTCCTTTCCTTGGCCGACCTTAACCTTTGCCGGCCGAATAACTTCTCCGTTTAATAAATAACCATTTTTTATTGTTTCCACAACCTCATTTTCCGGTCCCTTAACTACTT
>CAZHXO010000043.1:0-4540 GCA_964536585.1 uncultured Gammaproteobacteria bacterium | reverse complement strand
TATTTATAATTTAGATGATTTAAAATATGCATCCCGAAGCGCTTACATCCAAAGCCAAAAAACTAATTGATAAACTTGCCCAACTAAACAACCTTTATTTAGCTGGAGGCACTGGATTAGCATTGCAATTAGGACACCGTAAATCAATTGATTTTGATTTTTTTACTCCTGATAAGATTAATGGAGTTCTTGATCAGCTTAATGACCTATTCAATAAAGGTAAAATACAAATAATCGTTAACCAAGCTGATCAATTAACTGCTCTTATTAATGACGTAAAAGTTTCCTTTATTGAATATCCTTTTCCTGTTTTTGATAAATATACTTCCTGGAACAGATTAAATATTATTGACCAAGAAATTATTGCTGCAATGAAAGCATATACTATTGGGCGACGGGCAACATTTAAAGATTATGTTGATATCTATTACTTAATAAATTCAGATATCATTAGCCTTAAGCAAATTATTGAGAATACTAATAGAATTTACGGTTCAGTATTTAATGACCGTTTGTTTCTTGAACAATTAGTTTATTTAGAAGACATAGATGAACAAAAGATTAAGTTTATTAAAGATCCAGTAACTAAAAAAGAAATAAAAGCATTCTTCGAAAAACAGATAAAAGATTTTCTCTTGATTAAAACTAATTATGCTACTATCTAATTAGTGAAGGTCAGGAAAACTTTAATTTATATTTTCGGTTCTGCAACCATCATCTCTCTTCTCTTGACATTATTTCTTTCCAATAAGCTAATTAAACTAGAAAATCAACAAAGAAAATATAAAATAACTAAAGTAATTGACGGGGATACCATCAAAACCAAAGACAATCAAACCATTAGACTGGCCAATATCGATGCCCCGGAACAGGGCTACTGCCTGTGGCAGGAATCGAAACAAAGATTAGAAGAACTAATTCTTAATAAATACGTTTCCATTAAACCTGCTGGGGAAGACGACTACTACCGTTTAATGGCCCTAGTTTATCTAAATGATGAACTAATCAACTTAATAATGATTAAAGAAGGCTTAGCTAGATATCAAAGAGGTGGAGTGTCACAACAGGCTCAAGAAATAAAAGACCAAATAAAATTTGAATCCCAAAAGGCAAAAGAAAAACAAATCGGCATCTGGAGCACAAAGTGCCGGCAAACCGAAAACCTTCAAAACCCCAACTGCTCAATCAAGGGAAATATAGATAAATCGGACGGTGTAAAGACCTATCATTTTCCCGGCTGTCAAGAATATGAACGGACAATTGTTGAGCTGGATATTGGCGAACAGTGGTTCTGCACTGAACAAGAAGCCCAGCAAGCCGGCTACACTAGGGCAGAACACTGTTTTGATTTGGAATATAAATAGTTTGTAATATGCAAGGTGTTATTAGTAAAAGTTTGATATAATCCAACATGGAAAGACTAAGGAAAACAGCAGAATGGCTGCCGCCGTCAACAGACCATGAGGCCGGGGATTATTTCAGAGAAAACTATTTCCCAGTAATTGAAATTAGTGCTCATGAAGCGGAAACAACTCAAGAAGCATTACATTTGGCCACTCAAACACTGCTTGAGTTTGCTAAACAGAGAAAGATTAAACCTAATAAAATATGGACGGCTTATGATATTGACTATGTTTTAAGAAATCCGCCCCGCCAGTTGTCCCAGTTTTGCCCCGGCCGTTTACCCCAAAGTTCAATAACGACCTTAAAAAAACTAGAAGCTAAAGGAGTTAAAATCAAGGCATTTGTTACCAACCAACCACTGGAAGGCCATCAAGTGGCCAAAATAGTCGGTCGAGCCCAAGGATATACAACAATTCAAGAGTCGCTCTCAACCAACTTCCCAGATTCTGAAGTAATATCAGCAGAAAAAGACTGGCGCTTTATCTGGCAGCGACCAAAAGCGAGCTTAGAAAACACAGATCGGCTCTCAGCTTTGATAAAAGAAAGCAATTCACAACTATTTGCTTTTTTTGGCGACCGCTATGATGTTGACGCTCGGTTTTGGGCAGATGTTCAAGAGCGGGTGGCAATTAAAGAAAATCAATTTGTTTTTGTTAAACTGCCTGATCCAGCAATAAAAAAGGGGTTAGTCTCCCATTTTTCTTTTTTAATTCCATAGTTTGTTAAATAGCTTGCCCAGCTTTTCTTGGGAATGGCGCAGCCGGTAATTTTCTTTTTCAATCACCGCAATATCTTTAACTAAAGTATCAATTTTTGATTGTTTGTTTGCTTTAATGGGAAAAGAATTTTCTAATTTATAAAACTCTAAGGCTTTGTCTAAATTCTTTGAATTAAACTTGTCAAAATCCTGCATGATAATCTGGTCAACCGGATTTTCAACTCCTAGATATTTTTTAAAAACATCAATATAATCATCTTGATTAAACTGATGAGTTGAATTAGCAGTTGACATCAGATTGGTAAGCAAAACCTTTTCAGCCAAAGATTTATTAAAAGCCGTTTTCATCCCCTGAGGCAAAAAGTTAACAACGACTGAGCCGTATAAACTACCCGGGGCAATAATAATAGTATCAGCTGATTTTAAAGCGTTGACTGCTTCTGGATTCGCCTCCACTTCAGGTTCAAGCCAAATCTGCTTAACCATATCAGATGACATACGCAAATCATCTAAACGGTCCTCGCCCTGATAATTTTTGCCTGATTTGGTTTGAAAGCAAATATCAGCCGGCTGTAAAGAGACAGGAATTACCTTACCCCTTAACTCTGCCCCGGCTAAATCAGCAAATAAATTATCAACTAAACTCAAATTACCTGTTTTTTCAGCCATAAACAAAAAGAAAGTATTACCGAAGTTGCGCTCGCGCTCATCACGAAACTGAAGCATCTCCTGCCAAACTTTTTTTTGCTCTCCGTTTTCCCACAAAGAAATCAACGCCCGCCAATAATCAGAAAAGGCAAGTAAATTCCCCCGCTCATCAGTTCTTAAACGACCGGTATGCCCGCCGGAATCAAAAGTAGTCACAATAGAGGCGATATTTTCAAAACCGGCTCTAACTAAGGCTTGGTTAACCACCGGCATACCCGACCCCCCGCCAATAGTGCACACTCTTTTAGACATTGACTACATTATACATAAATTAGTAATCGGTAATTAGTAATAAGTAACTAGTAATAAGTAACTAGTAATAGGTAATAGGTGCTAGTGACTAGTGATTAGTGAAGATAAGATTTAAAAAATTAGGAATTTGTCATTCCGGATTCCGATCTGCAATCGGAAATGCTAAAATAGTTTATGTTCAACTGGACAGTGGATGAACAATATTTTAAAAACAAATCACCTCAGAAATATGAGCAATGGCGGATGCTCCAGTTGATTAACTACGGTTTGGACGGTGAAAAACTAGACAAAAATAAACTAAAAAAATTCTGGCCGAAGATAAAAGACAAAATATTAAACGACGATATTAAAATTTATCTTGAATTTATTCTATGGCCCCAAAAACAATCTTAACTCCATTCCAAAAAAATTTTTATTTCAGCGGAGGAACAGTCAAAGATTGATAGTTTATTTGACATTACTATTAATAAAATAAATTTAATCTTAACCAGGAAAAATATTAGAGATTACGTTGATTTATATTTCATTCAAAAAAAGAAAAAGTATTCATGGGAAATTGACAAATTGAATTTTGCTTCACGATTATTATCAGTATCAAACACAAGCAGACAAATTCAAGACTAAAATTTTAACTAAGTAGTTAGGTCCAGGGGGACTACAAGAATGATAAGAAAAATATTAATCTTTATATTCGGCTCAGCAACAATAATTTCCTTAATCTACTCGCTTTTGATAACTAACAAAATAATCAAACTTCAAAACCAGCAAAATAAATATAAAATAACCAGGGTAATTGACGGTGATACTATTAAAACAGAAGACAACCTAACAATCAGATTAGCCAATATCGATGCTCCAGAACAAGGCTACTGCCTTTGGCAGGAATCCAAACAAAGACTAGAAGAGCTGATCTTAAACAAATATGTAACCATCAAATCCGCCGGCGAAGACGACTACTACCGTCTGATGGCGCTTGTCTATCACAATAATGAACTAATCAACTTAATAATGATCAAAGAAGGTTTAGCTAGATATCAACGAGGAGGAGTGTCACAACAGGCTCAAGAAATAAAAGACCAAATAAAATATGAATCTCAAACTGCTAAAGAAAAACGAATTGGCATCTGGAGTACCAAGTGCCGGCAAACAGAGAACCCCCAAAACCCAGACTGCGTCATCAAAGGAAACATTGATAAATCAGACGGAGAAAAGACTTATCATTTTCCCGGCTGTCAAGAATACGAACGAACAATAGTGGAACTTGATATCGGAGAGGAGTGGTTCTGCACAGAAGCGGAAGCTCAACAAGCTGGTTTTACCAAAGCCCAACACTGCTTTGATAAGAAATATAAAGATGTAATTGAGAATTAGCCATTTGCACCTACGAGGTGCAAATTCAACAGGTCTTGAAACTGGCCAGTTTCTTTTATTTTTTTATTCAATCTTATTCCAAATCTT
>CAZHXO010000042.1:0-4779 GCA_964536585.1 uncultured Gammaproteobacteria bacterium | reverse complement strand
TGCAGGCGGGTGAGTTATGAATTATTAATTGATAATTGACAAATGATAAATAATAGTTCCTATGATGTGATTACTTTTGGTTCGGCGATTGTTGATTTCTTTCTTCAATCCACTGGGTTTAAATTGGTAAGGGATGAGGAGAAGGGAACGGTTATTTGTCAATCTTATGAAGATAAACTAGAAGTTGAAAAAAGAAAGATTTGTTTGGGCGGAGGAGGAACCAACACTGCAGTTAGTCTGGCTCGAAAAGGTTTTCAGACTGCAGTTGCCGCCCGATTTGGCCGAGATTTTTTAGGTGATTTTGTTTCCCGCCAGCTTAAACAAGAAAAAGTTAGCTTAGATTTTTTAGCCCAAGTGGATGAAACTACTGATAGTTCAGTAATCTTAATTGGTCCAGACGGTGGAAGAACAATTTTGGTATACCGTGGCCCGACCAACTTGGAACAAGAAAATATTGATTTCAATCAATTAGAAGCTGAATGGTTTTATCTAGCTTCTTTAGAGGGAAATCTAAATTTAGTTAAAAAGTTGTTGAGCTACGCCAGGGATAAGGAAATAAGTGTTTTTTGGAACCCGGGAAAGAGAGAACTTGAGCAGAAAGAAAAATTAGTTCCTTTAGTTAAACAAGTTAAAGTGTTTCAGGTTAATCGCCAGGAAGCGCAGATGGTATTAGGTGCGGATTTAAACAGAAAAGGTTTTTGGCCGAAAATGAAAAAGTTAGGAGCAGAAATGTCAATTGTCACTGACGGTAGAAATGGAGCTTATCTTCAATTTTCCCAGGGAGTTCATTTTTTAAAAGCTTCTCAGCTGGAAGTGGTTGATAAGACTGGGGCTGGGGATGCTTTTGGCAGCGGTTTTTTGGCTGGTTTGTTAGCAGGCCAAGAAATAAAATCAGCTTTTCAATTGGCAATGGATAATGCTGCTTCTGTGGTTCAACAGGTAGGCGCTCAAAGCGGATTAACGGCAAAATGAAAATCTCACAATTAAACTTTATTAACCAGATTAAAAAGAGTAAAGATGAAAAACGTGCTCGATGGTTGACATTGATAATTTTGTTGTTAACAGTTGGACTAAGTCTAGGATTTGGTTTAATATCTTATATCAGGGAAAATGGAGTTGACTTTCCTTCTCCTTTGGTTAAAAATAATTTTGATTTACCAGTTAGAAGAAAACCAAAAATGTCAGTAAGACTTAATCAGTGGGCTGAGCATGAATTAACTAATTTGCCTGGGCAGTGGGCAGTTAAGGTAAAATTGCTAAATTCCGGTCAGGTTTGGAGCTATCAAACTGACCAGCAGATGACGGCCGCCTCATTGATAAAACTTCCGGTGGTTGCTGCTTTTTACCAGCAAGTCGAATCTGGGGAATACAACTTAGCTGATAGCTATACCTTAAAGTCTGAAGATAAACATTCTGGTGGGCAGTTAGTTGACCAGGAGGTGGGAACAGAGATTACTTGGCAGCGTATTTTAGAGCTGGCTTTTTCGCAATCGGATAATACTGCTTTTAGAATATTGCGGAAAGAACTAGGTGAGGAGCTGATAAACCGGAAAATGAATGACTGGGGAATGGTGCAGACAGATTTAGATAAGAATCTAACCACCGCTGATGACATTTGTATATTTTTTGAAAAGCTTTATAACCAAGAATTAGTTGATGAAACTTATCAACAAATGATGATTGAAGATTTAACTAATACTAAATACGAGGACCAAATTCCAGCTGGTATTCCCGAAGGAATTCAAGTGGCTCACAAGGTTGGTTATGAAGAAAGGGCAGTTTCCGATGCCGGAATTATTTTTGTTCCTGACAACCCGTTTACCATGGTCATTATGAGCCAAGAAACTGATATTGATCAAGCCAAAAAAACTTTTCCGCGTTTAGTTAAGGAGATCTACTGGCAGGTAATAGGGGACTAGGCTTGTTTTTGGCTGTTTCAAAGTGACAGTGCTCTTCTGGTTGACTGCCGGCGAGAAAATACTCTTTAACTGTTTGGGGACAATTTTCACAGGGTAAAGTTCCGGTTGATTGACAAATATTTATTTCAACTACATTATCTGGTTTTAGCCAAGTTTGTTTTTCTTTTTCAGCTAAAAGTTCGGTCATCAGTTTGTGCCAGATTGGAGTTGCCCCGGTTATCCCAGAAGCCACTTGGCTCATTGGGGTGTTATCATTATTTCCGACCCAAGCTCCAACCAAGACCTCGGAAGTATAACCAATACACCAATTATCCCTGAGATTATTGCTAGTCCCGGTTTTGACTGTTACTTGGTGATTAGGAATTTTCAGTAAGGAATTGGAACCAAAAGCTAGGTTTCTAGCCAGATCGTCGGATAAAATATCGTTAATTAAAAAGGCGATACCAGGATTAAGGATTTGTTGTGACGGGCAATTATTTTCTAAACAAGGATTAGTGTATAACAATTTTCCATACTGGTCTTTTATTTTTAAAATGGGATTAATATTGATTTTTTCACCATAATTGGCAAAAGTGGAATAAACTTGGGCAAGGTCAATCATTTTGACTTCCATTCCGCCTAAAGTTAACGACAGCCCGTACCGGCTGGGATCATCCCAAGTAGTAATACCTAATTCTTGCCCCATTTTGGCCATTTTGTCCGCACCGTAGGAAGAGAGGATTTTTACAGCGGGGACATTTAAAGAAGAAGCAAAAGCTGTTCTTAAAGGCAACCGGCCGTGGAACTGACCGTCGTAGTTTTGAGGTGAGTACGCTTTTTGGCCTGGCAATTGATAGGTGATTGGAGTATCGGAAATAATAGTTGCCGGATTATAGCCTATTTGTAGAGCAACCGCATAGTTAACTGGTTTAATGGCTGAACCAGGCTGTCTGGGTCGGAGAGTGACATTGACATTGCCGTCGTTCTTAAAGTCCCAATAATCTTTAGAGCCGACCATAGCCAGAATCTCACCGTTTTGGGGGTTGGTAATTAAGACTGCCCCGTTACTAACCTTTAATTGAGATATTTTATTTAGTTCTTGATCGAGTATTTGTTCGGCTTTTTGTTGGAGGGTCCAGTCAAGACTAGTTGTAACTTCTAGACCGCCTTGTTCAACCAGTGCCTGGCCGTATTTTCCCGCCAAAATATCCTTAATATAAAAAACAAAATGTGGTGCTTTTATCCCATTTCCTTGAGGAGCAAAACGCAATTTTTGACTGATTGCCTGTTCGGCTCTTTCCGGAGATAAATAACCCGCCTTAAGCATTTCTCGAATAACTAGTTTTTGGCGCTGCTTAGCCTTTTCAGGGTAAGCTCCAAACGGTGAATATTTAGATGGAGCACGGGTTAGACCGGCAAGCAGGGCACTTTCCGACAAGTTTAGATCGGTTGCTGATTTTTGAAAATATTTTTGGGCTGCTTCTTCAATACCATAAGCAGTCCCACCATAGGGAACTTCATTAAAGTACATTTGCAAGATTTCTTCTTTTGAGAAACGGGCTTCTACCAGTAAAGCAAGTAAAGCCTCTCTAATTTTTCTGCGCCAGGTTTTTTGGGTGCCGAGAAGAGCATTTTTAACTAATTGTTGAGTAAGGGTTGAGCCGCCAATTTTTGTTTTTTGCGGTTTAAATAAGTTATGACTAACCGCCCGGATAATCCCTTTGACTGATAGCCCCTTGTGGTTGTAAAACTCTTTATCTTCGATTGCTAAAGTGGCTTTAATTAGATGGTCAGGCAGATTTTCTAAAGGGACCAGAGTCCGGTTTTCATTGCGGTATATTTTATAAAGCAACTCTCCGTTTTGATCGTAAATTTTGGTAGTTAGCGGTGATTGATGAGTGATCAGTTGGTTAGGCGAAGGTAAGTCATGAAATAAGCTGAGCCCTATTAATCCCAGCCCAGCAATTATTCCTATAATTATTAAGATTAGGACAGTTTTTTCAACTCCTCTGCCTAGACTCAAAAGGGCTTTAAAAAGATGGTCAAAGAAAAAAAGAACAAGAATAATTAACCAATAAACAGGCCTTCCAATAATTATTAGAAGTCTTTTTACCTGCCCCATTAACTAAATTATATCGATATTTGACGCTTATTTGAAGGGTCAATTTTTAATTTCCAATAATCACTGCTTTGTCTCTTTGGGGACAGTCAATACAAACTATTGTTCCTAGCGGGTCCCTAACAATTTGGTGTTCTTGATGCTCGACGTTTTCTTTATTTTCACCGGGTTGGATTGGCCAGCCGGTATCTTTATCAACCAAAACTGGTTGTTTAATCGGTTTAGAACCCGGGATGGTTCCTTTGATAAAGAACTCGTACCGAGTTTGGCATTCACCATCTTTGGGAGGTCTGGCTCCGGTTAGATTACAAACGCTTGCTCCGGTAAGATTAGCAGGCTTAGTTTGCCATTCTTCTTTTTTATCTTCTAAAAGATGAGACATCAGTTTATTCCAAATGGGTGAAGCTCCGGTTATGCCCGAAGCAACCCAGCCCATTGAAGTATTATCATTATTTCCGACCCAAACAGTAACCGTGTAAGAGGGGGTATAGCCAATAGTCCAGTTGTCTTTTTTGTCATTGGTTGTCCCTGTTTTTACGGCTACTTCTGGATGGTTATTAATTACCAACCAGGAGCCAGAGCCAAAAGCAGCCGAGCGGGCATTATTATCAAGCAGAATGTGGCTAACTAAATAGCTGGCTTCCATAGAAAAGACTCTTTTCCCAGAAGGAGGGGGAAATTTCTCTAGGCTTTTCCCATTGCGGTCTTTGACCTCTAAAAGAGCTGACAAGTCTTTACGGACACCCAAATTGGCTAGAGTGC
>CAZHXO010000041.1:0-4813 GCA_964536585.1 uncultured Gammaproteobacteria bacterium | reverse complement strand
TTGGTTTTGCAGTTCATATAAAGAGCCTAAACTCTGGTAATAGAAATGAACTTTGTCTTTTTTAGTTTTTCTACCAAAGCCTTCTGCAATATTGCTGGTGATTGATACTGCAGCTCTTTGCATTTGGCTTTTTAGGGCATAGTTTTCAGTATCTGGAAATTTTTTAGTTAATTTATAGATAGCGAGAACTAATTTGTGTGCATTTTCCCATGAATCTAATTGTGTAAATTTCTTTATTTTCATAATAAAAAAAGCGCCTCAGTGAGGCGCTTACTAACTACTAACTACTAATTACTAGCTACGATTTTCGCCTCGGCTGGATATTTAACCATATACCACCTGGAGTACACGGCCCGGCTGTCTTCGGACTGCTATATATTTTAGGTAATTTGGGTTTAAAAAGCAAGAACTAGCTTGGGAAGTGCTTATTTTTGATTAATTAATTTCTCCAGTATCTGCCAACGTCGCTTCTTTTCTTTCATCGGGATGTCGTCTTCATATTTTTGGGCGGCAGCTGTTCCTGGTCGGGGTGAATACTTATTTAAAAATGCTCTTTTAAAATTAACCTGTTTACAAACATTTAAAGTGTTTTGAAAAGCTTGTTTTGTTTCTCCTGGGAAGCCAACAATAATATCGGTGGTAAATTCTGCCCCGGGAATTTTTTCTTTTATTCTTTTTATTAAATCTAAATAATCTTGTGAGCTGTAAGAACGGTTCATTTTTTGCAAAATTTCATTATCACCTGATTGCAAAGGAATGTGTATTTGACGGGAAATATCTTTGTTGTTAGCAATCACTTTAATTAACTGCGAACTAAAGTCCTGGGGATGGGCAGACATAAAGGTGAGTTTTTCAATTCCTTGAATTTGGGCAACCTCGTTTAGTAACTTGGCAAAGGTGATTTTACCGTCTCGCCAGGAGTTGACGTTCTGGCCCAAAAGCATGATTCTGTTGTTTCCTCTTTTCAAAGCGCAATTAACATCCTTGATTATTTCATCTTTAGGACGGCATGATTCTCTTCCGCGAGCGTAGGGGACGATACAGTAAGAGCAGAAATTATTACAGCCGTTGGAAATAGGAATGTAGGCCCGTTCTTGGTCTGTTTGTTTTTGTTTTACCTCAAAACCGGCGAGATCAGAAGTCAGCTTAATTTCAATGTTTTCACCAATTCTGTCTTTTAAAGTCACTAGATTTTTGCCGAATTTATCTCGTAAAGCCCAGCCGGCCAGGCAACCAGTTAAAACTAGGTGTTTGGTGTTAGTAATTAGTGATTCGTGAAGATTATTGATAAGGCCGTAGACACGGTTTTCAGCTGATTCTCGGACGATGCAGGAATTAATAACCACTAAATCCGCTTGATTTAGGTCCTTAGCCGGTTGGTAGCCTTGAGCTTCTAGTTTGGTCGCTATTCGTTGACTATCGGCCTCGTTCATTTGACAGCCGAAAGTCCGAATAAAGTATGTTTTAGACATTGCCTTTATATTTTAATACAGATATGGCTAGGAGTTAAGTTAATCGGGAAGATTACCCGGGGGTTTAGTTGGGGCGGGTTGGCCTTCGTCTTCTTCCTGGCACATTTGGTTAGCTTGTTCCTGAACTGTTTGGATTTGCCCCCTTAGTTTTTGCATTTCTTGCTCTGCTTTTTGAAGTTGGGTTTCTAACCTTTTTGTATATTGGTTCATAAGCTGGCATTGTCGTTGCTTAAAAGCATTAGTTCTTGGTTCCTCAGGCCGGGTTGGTTGAGGAGGCCGACTGGGTTGGCTTGGCCGGGTAGGCTGCGGTGCTTGTTGCCCTTCCTCAGCAGAACCAGTGCATCTTCCTGGCACCCAGGGAAGAAAACTTCTTGGTTTGCAAGTTCCGCTGCAGCATTGGTCATCATTGCGGCAGGCTTCTCCGGCAGATAGACAAGATTGTCCTAAAACCAACGATAGTCTATGTTGGGGAACAGACTGGGAGGCAATTGCTATGCCTGAACTAACCAATACCGCAAAAAAAGTAGTAGTAAGCAGACCAACGGAAAATTTTCTAAACATCTTTAATTTCCACGCTAAACTATTGAAAAAATTTTGTCAAGTTTGAGGTAGATGTATAATAAAAAGATGGACTTTATTTCAGGAAATCAAGCTATTGTTCAAGGTGCACTTGATGCCGGGGCAAGGTTTTTTTCCGGCTATCCAATTACACCAGCAAGTGAGATTATGGAAGAGTGGGGAAAGCGGGCTAAGGAGAGTGAGGAATTAAACTTTCTTCAAGCAGAGGACGAATTAGCAGCTTTACACCAGGCTTTGGGAGCAGTGATTAGTGGTACCCCTAGTTTTACAGCAACTTCTGGCCCAGGGCTTAGCTTAATGCAAGAGGGTTTGGGCTTAGCTTTTGTCTATCAGGCTCCCTTGGTTGTTGTTGATGTAATGCGTTCTGGTCCCTCAACCGGAGCACCGACACGAGCCGGTCAAGGAGAAATTTTAGCCTGTCGTTATGGAACCCATGGGGATGTTTATCCTTTTGTTTTTTACCCGAGCTCAGTTCAGGAGTGTTATGACTATACAATAAAAGCGTTTCAAGTCGCTTGGAAGCACAAAGTGCCGGTAGTTATTCTTTCTGACGCTTACCTCGCGCATCTGCGCGAGAAACTTAAAGTGCAAAGTGAAAAATTAGAAATTAGTCATCAGTCATCAATAATTAATCATTTTTCAGGTCTTATTGACCGTAAGAAAAATGCTGAAAGGGTAAATGAGCTTAAAAAAGTTGCTCGAAAAAAGTATCGGGATTTTAATTTATCGGGTAACAAGAGTTCAAAAACCCTTTTGATTGGTTTGGGTTCAATGGCTCGGGCCTTGCAGGCATTTGAAGATAAATATCAACTATTTGCCCCGATTCGGGTTTGGCCGTTTTTAGACAAAGAGATTAAAAGGGTTTCTAAAGACAAAGAGCGGATAATAGTGGTGGAAATGAATCAAGGACAGTACGTTAAAGAGCTAAGGCAAGTTTTAGGGGATAAAGTTGAGTTTATTTCTTATCAACAAGAAACAATTTCAATTAAAAAGTTAAGAGGGTTATTGGGTTAGCGAGTTACGAGTTGGCGAGTTTGTTTAAATTAACCCGTAACTCGAAAACACGCAACAAAATAACTAGATTAACAATGAGTAAAACGAATAAGTGGTTAACAACAACTGATTTTATTTGGTGCCCCGGCTGCCCAATTAATTGGTTAGCAGTAACTTTAGCTCAACTTTTTGAGGAAATGGGTCTAGAAAGAGAAAATACTTGGCTGGTTTCGGGGATTGGCTGCACTGGCCGGATTGCCAATTACTTTACTTGCTCGACTGCTCATACTACCCATGGCCGGGCAGTAGCAGTAGCCGAGGGAATTAAAACAGCCAAGCCTGAGAAGGATGTATTTGTAGTCTCTGGAGATGGCGATTTATTATCAATTGGGCTTAACCACTTAATTCATGGAGCACGAAGGAATGTTAATTTAAAAGTAGTTTGTGTAAACAACCGCTTGTTTGCGATGACCGGCGGTCAAACTAGCCCGACTACTGAAGCGGAATCGCCAACAAAAACGCATTTGTTGGGGGTACCTTATCAACCCTTATACCCGACAAGGCTGTTTAAAGCCTTCCCAGAAGCGTATTACGCCGAAATTAAAGTTTATGACCAAGATTTTCAAACTAAGTTTAAACAAGCCTATAATCATCAGGGTTTCGCCTTTATTAATTTAATTAGCTTTTGTAAGACAAACGTCTTAAAGCGTTAAAGCATTAGAGCATTAAAATTATGTCAACTGTACAAATACTAATTACCGGTTCTGCTGGTCAAGGAACTTTGTGGCTGGGCAAGCATTTGGCCCAGAGAGTATTAAAAAGGAATCCTGACCGAGAGGTCTCTTTTTTAGCAGAGTATGGGGCAGGAGTTAGAAGCGGAAAGAGTCGGGCCCAAGTCGTTGTTAGTGACCAAAAAATTGGCTCTCCGTTTGTATCTCAACCTGATATTGAGATTGAACTTGAAAATGGTAAGCTAAGATGTGGATGTTTAAGTAAAGAGTTAGAAACAAAAGGAAGGTTAAATGAACAGGCGCTGAAAGAGATTTTTGCTCAAAGTGATTGCTTAGAAGTTTTAGGAATTGAAAATAATTAAATCCGAACTACTCGTTATTGGTTCTGGTCCAGCCGGCTTAACCGCGGCGATTTATGCCTCCAGAGGAGGCATTGACACCCTTGTTTTAACTGGCGATTATCCGGGTGGTCAACCGACAATTACTGATTTGGTGGAAAATTTTCCAGGTTTTCCCAAGGGAATAAAAGGGCCGGAATTAATGAGTCGAATGCAGCAACAAGCCAGGAATTTTGGGGCTGATATTCGATTTGATAAAGCAAAGCAAATAAATAAAAAGGCCAAACTCTTTCAGGTTAAGGGAAGGGAGGAAGCTTATCAAGCAAAGACAGTGATTATTGCTTCTGGTGCCTCACCGCAGTGGCTAAAAGTGCCGGGAAGTGAAAAGTTTAAGGGAAAGGGGATTTCGGTTTGTGCTACTTGCGACGGGCCGTTTTATAAAGGTAAGCAGGTAGCCGTTGTTGGTGGTGGCGATACTGCTTTAACTGAAGCTGAGTTTTTAACTAAATTCGCAAAGCGGGTTTATATTATTCATCGGCGAGAAAATTACCGGGCTCAAGAAATATTAAAGCAAAGAATTAAAAAAAGTGATAAAGCTGTCCAGATTTTTAATACTGAGGTTAAAGAGTTTTTAGGGGATGAAAAGCTAGAAGCTTTAAAGTTGGAATCCAAATATCAAGTTAATAGCGATAAACGAGAA
>CAZHXO010000040.1:0-4875 GCA_964536585.1 uncultured Gammaproteobacteria bacterium | reverse complement strand
GGAAAGATGTCGGTGCTGATGTGAGGAGAATTATTGGTCCGGAACCGTGGCGCCGTGAGTTTGGTAACGGAGATTGTGAAACATATCCCTATTTGGGCATTTATGATGATTCCAACTGGGGAATGATGAAATATTATATTGACTCTCAACAGAATACTGGGATTGATGGCTGGCAGATTGCCTTTTGGAGCGCTGCCTTGCCGGATAGTTATTCGCAGGTGGATAGTTGGTATTACGACATGTTTCAGTTTTTAAGAAACAAGATTGTCCCTTATTTCAATGAGATTGGGTTTAAGTTTTACATTACTGATGAAATGGTCTACAACTGGGGCGGTGATTTAGAAACTAGTAAAATGAAAAACAAAGCAACGGCAGTATTAAAAACCTTTAAAGATGAACCATCCTACTTAAGAATTAATGGCAAGCCGGTTTATTTTTTACCAATTATTTCTAATTATGCGAGAAGAGACAAGATAGATGAGCTAAATAATGCTTTAAGCGAAGTGGAAAAGAGTATAGGAGAAAAAGTTTTTTGGCTGGGTTATACCGGCGAACCGGGTATTTACGAAGAATTAGGAAAAAGCAAGCTGAAGGCAATTTATGACGGGTATGGCTTGTCAAACACGGCCACTGATGGGAAAGTTAGTTCTAAGATTAACAATTTCTCTGATAATTCAAAGAGATTAAAAGATAATGGTCTTGGATTTGTTGTTGGGGTTCAGCCTAGTTTTGTCGGGACGTGTTTTAATGGAGACGAGGCCCGAAAATTTGAAAGACAAGAGGGTCAAAGATTTAAAAATTCAATAAAGGTTTTTCAAAATATTAAACCTAGGCCGATAATTGCCTCAATTTTTCAAGCCGAGTGGCAGGAAGGGAAAACAATTGAACCGGCTGCAAGTTGGGCTGATGACTCTTCTCATGACCCTTATAAATATTTAAAAATTCTTTCTAACAGTTTAGTCAAAACTGATTTTACCGCGCCTGATTTACCTCCAGCTGACCAAATTGATCCTTTGCGAGCTGGGCAAGTTTATGGCCGGGGGGCTCAGGCTGTTGATTATAATTTCCCCGAAGAGGTTATGGCGGGCGAAAACTTTGAGCTGACAGTGGAGTATAAAAATACCGGTCAGGCTCCTTGGAGCCGTCAGACCTTAACCTTTGATAAGCATGGTTGGTATCGGTTGAAAATTGAGGCTGACTGGGATATTGATATTAATTATCTCGATTTAGGTGAACAAGATGTTGTTAGACAAGGTGAAGCTAAAAAATTCGCGGTTAATTTGAACAGTCCAAGCCAATCTGGTATCTATACTTTCTCTGTTCAAATGGATCAGTATGGATTTACTACCTTTGGGGAGAAAGTGTCTAAAAACATTCAGGTTTTAGCTACAAACTGCCAAGCTTGCGCTTCTGGTTTGCCCAAGACTGAGGGTAACGCTGACTGCAACAGTAAAATTGATCTTGTTGATTATGCCGCCTGGCTCAAGGTGTTTAAATCAGAGGGGACAGAGGAGCAAAAAGGAGCAGTTGACTTTGACTGCGAAGCCGAATCTGACTCGGAACACATTGTTGATTTAGCTGATTTTAGACTGTGGCTGGATAATTTTCTTGCTTTTTTCTAGGCCACCACTCACACGACGATCGTCGCTTAAGTGGCGTTGTAGGTGTGGCCATCGACCTTGGCTACTTACTACTGATCCCAAAGTTTGATATCCTTATTAATAATGAAGGTGTTAACAAAAGCTGTTTTCTTTTTATTTCTTTTTAGCTTGGGGGGAGCAATTAAGGTTTATGCGACTGATCCGATTGGTTGGTTTGATCAGGCTGATTGCAATCAAATAAGCGGTTGGGCATGTGATTTGGATGAACCGGCTCAGGCAATTGATGTTCATTTATACAGCGATGGCCAGTATTTGATGGGCGGTCGGGCTGATGTTCCGCGAAGTCAGCCGGTAGCTGATAAATGTGGTGGGGAAAATGTTCATGGCTTTTCTTTTACTCCGCCTAACAGCTTGCTTGATGGCCAGGTTCATCAAATAAAGGCTTACGGATTGAATATTGGGCCGGGGTCAAATGCCAGTTTGCCTCCAGGGGAATTAAATCTTGGTCCTTGTTTTTATGACCATGGTAAATATACTTCTAATCTACGCGATCCGGGATTGACCATAAAAAATTGGTGGGATTGGAAAAGCAAAGAAACTTGTTTTTATGATAACCCAGAGATTAACTTGCCTAGTAGTATAAAGCCAATCTGGGAGTTTGTCCGCGCCGGCATTGACGGCACAGTTTGTAATAGTAATGTTGTTTCTGCTAACTGGGTTAGAGAATCTGATGGCTATCGAGTAGAAATGAGTATTGATAATGCTAACAACTCACAAAATTGCGAGCCGGTAAGAAACTATTTAGGCATTCAGCCTCACTGGGCAGTAGGCAGGATGCGCTTAAATTCATTAAAATTTTCAGACTTAGAATCAATTAAAGTAATTACTGAAGTGAAGTTAAACAATATGGAGGTTTGTGACCAGGAAGGATGTCCAAAATGTGAAAATTTAGCTGAACGTGATTGGGCTGACCTTTTTATTGCCTTGCCGATGTGGGATCCGACTAATGAAGTTAATTTATGGCTGGAGCTGGTTTTAGCTCATACCAAGGAATCTAACCGCGAACCAGACAAACCTGATTGTTTATGGGACCGGTGTACGGAAGGAGTCCAGTGCCTGAAACGGATGCGGGTAGATGCTGATGAGTTCAGTCAGGAGATGATTAGTCAAGGAGAGAAAAAAAGATATGAAATTGAAATACCGGTGAGTGTATTTCAAAATTTAGGCTGGGATCAGCCGACAGTTGATTGGAATAACGTGATATGGACGGGTGGTTATGTCGGGGCGGAAATTTCCGGTCAAAGCGCAAAAGTTGATTTTGAAGTCAGTAATTTGGATTTTTTATATCTTCCTGCAGGAGATAGAGAATGTATTAGTGGCACTAAAAAATTATGCGGTGAGCCCGGTGAAATTGGCTGGGGTGAACAAATTTGTGTTGATAATCAATGGCAAAATTGCCAGATTTACGACAATTATCAACTTTGCCAGATATGTTCTTCAGGTTTAGCTAAGAATAAAGGTAACGCAGATTGCAATAACTTTATTGACTTAATTGATTTTGCTGCTTGGCTAGGTATTTTCAAATCAGAGGGGACAGAGGAGCAAAAAGGAGCAGTTGACTTTGACTGCGAAGCCGAATCTGACTCGGAACACATTGTTGATTTAGCTGATTTTAGACTGTGGCTGGATAATTTTTTATTAAGTTTTTAGCTTTGTTTTAAAATTTTTATGTTATATTTAAAATAGGAGTATGAAAAAGTTTTTAAAATTCCTGCCATTAATTATTATCCCTATTGCTTTGGTCGCCGCGCTATATTTAGTCCGCCAGGAGCAAGAAACTCGGAAAAGCGCGGCTGGGGTGGATGTTTCTGCTGGCTTGCATGGGGCGTTGACAAATAACGACCAAAATATGCTCGTTAAGATGACCCTCGGTTTAGGCAGTGAGCAGTTGGTTGCTTTTGCCATTAAGTTTAAATATAGTTCTGATACTTTAGATTTTAATTCCCTTGATTTGCACCCTAATTTTTCCGGTGACGACCCGGATTTGCAGGTTGCCCGGGTGATTAGAAAGAAAACTGACACCCCGGGAGAAATTGAATTAGTTGCCCTTTCTTATAATGGTGTTACTAACTCAATCGGGTTGGATAACCCGTTGGTTACTTTAAAGTTTAATGTAGTTGGTCAAGGTGAAGCCAAAGTATGGGTGGATGAAACCTATGACCATTATCAGTTTGCCCGCCAGGGCGGTGACCATTTGTTAAATCTTTCTGGGGATTTAGAGATCAGCCAGACAATTACCGGGCCGACAGCAACGCCGACGCCGACGAGTGAGCCGGTAGCGACAAATACACCAACACCAACAGCCACTAATACCCCTGTTCCTACTAATACGCCGGTGCCAACAAATACTCCTACCCAACCGACGGCAACTGCAACTAAAGCCCCGCCGACAGCAACAGGTGAGCCAGAAGACTGCCATCCTTGTGATACACACGCTCAAGGTGATGCCAACTGCGACGGGGAGATTAATAATATTGATTTAACTATTTGGATTGAGGAAATGTTTGCTGAACAGGAACCTGAAACTTGGCAAGCTGATTTTAACTGTGATAATGTTATAAATAATATTGATTTAACTATTTGGATCGAAGGGATGTTTGCTAATGAATAAAAAATTAACTATCTTAATTTTCTTGTTTGTTGTTTTAGGGTTAGCCGGGGCTTTAGTCTTAGTTCAACAGCGGCAAGAAACCCGCCAGCAAGCAGCAGGCTTTGCTCCTGCCGGGGTAAGGATTTTGCCTGATGAGGATAGTGTTTCTCAATCTGGCCAGACGGTCAATGCTCAAATTATGATCTCTTCCGGGGCAGAAAAAGTCACTTCTGCTGATTTAAAGCTAACTTATGATCCGGCTAAGCTAGAGATAGTTAATGTCCAGATTAATAGCGACCTTTTTACTTATACTGTTAATATTGATTATGAAAGTTCTCCTGGAGAGGTTTGGTTAAATGCTGCGGCCACTGTTCCTCCTGACCAAATGCCGAGTGGAGATAGTATAACTTTTGCTAATTTGATTATTAAGGTTAAAGACACGGGAACAATCGAGTTCGATCCCAGTTATGATAATATGCTTACCGGTTATAATCCGGGTGAGGACAATAAACTTTTTGAGCTTGACCCGCTAGTAGGAGCAACATATAGTTTAGCTGGCGGTCAGCCAACAGCAACTGAGGCTCCTGAAGCAACCGCAACTCAAGCCCCAACTTCAACTCCGCC
>CAZHXO010000039.1:0-4898 GCA_964536585.1 uncultured Gammaproteobacteria bacterium | reverse complement strand
GAATTAAACAGCAGATTAGATAAGAAGACACCAGCAGGAGTTGTAGAGGGCGTAACTCAAGAAGAAGCACGCGAGGCTAATTTGCTTTAATCTATTGGCTATTAAGCTCATTCTGATAACTCTTTTGGTTTTTTCCAGGAAGACCAGTCACAGTCGGGCCAGTTGGAACAAGAATAAAATTTTGAACCCTTTTTAGTCTTTTTAATTACTGCTGGTTTGCCGCATTCCGGACATTTAAAGCCGGCTTTTTTATGGTAAGGTTCCGTATATTTGCAATCAGGAAATCTTGAGCAGGAAAGAAACTTGCCATATTTCCCGGTTCTAATAACTAATTCTCCTTCTTTACACTCTGGGCATTTTTTACCAGTTTTTTCTACTGGAATTTGCATTCGTTCTGCTTTTTCCTCAACTTTTTCCACTTTTTTATGAAACGGCCCCCAGAAATCAGATAGAACCGGTTCCCATTCTTCCTCTCCCTGAGCAATTTCATCTAATGAGTTTTCCATTTCAGCCGTAAACGGCAGAGCCATGATATCGGGAAAGTGTTTAACCAGAAAATCGGTTACGGTATTGCCGATTGGGGTAGGCAAAAAATAAGCGTTTTCTTTTTCTACATATTGGCGGGATTGAATAGTAGAAATAATTGGGGCGTAAGTTGACGGACGGCCGATACCATGTTCTTTTAAGTCAGCAATCAAACTGGCCTCATTATATCTAGCTGGCGGTTTAGATTCGTGATCAGTGATTTCTACCTCTTTAGCTTTCAGTTTTTGGCCCTCTTTTAGCTCCGGTAAAATGGTTTCTGATAATTTAGTTGGATAAACTTCAGCAAACCCTTTAAATAATACCTGGCTACCGCTGGCAGAAAAGAGATATTTTTTGTTTTTAAGGCGTATTCTGGTTCTGGCTAGTTTTGCGGAAGCCATTTGACAAGCAACGGTTCTTTTCCAGATTAGGTCGTAGAGTTTTTTAGCGCGTTTACCCTTTAGTTTTTCTGCTTTTTGGCCAATATCAGTTGGCCTGATTGCTTCGTGTGCCTCCTGGGCAAGCTTTGATTTAGTTTTATAGCGACGGGCTTTTTCAGGCAAATATTTTTTGCCATATTTTTTGCCAATGTATTTCCGTGCTCGGTTAATAGCAGATTTAGCTAAATTAGTTGAGTCGGTTCGGTGGTAAGTAATATGGCCCTTTTCAAATAGTTTTTGAGCCACACTCATTGTTAATTTTGATGACCAATTAAGTTTATAAGAAGCATCTTGTTGCAAGCTTGAAGTGGTGTATGGTGCATAAGGGTTTTTGGAAGTGGTTTTTTTCTTGATTTCTGTAATTTCATATTTTGGACTTAAATCCTTGATGACCTTTTTTGCTTTTTTCTCGCTGTTCAAAATTGTAGTCGTAACTGTGTGAGTGCCAGCAAATAATTTTATTTTCTCCCGTTTAGTAATAGATTTTCCCGCTATTTTTATTAATTGAGCAGTAAAATCATCAAATTTAGACTGAACCCGATAATACTTTTTGCTTTTGAAATCTTCACGCTCACGCTCACGCTCAACTACTAGACGAACAGCAACTGATTGCACTCGGCCGGCTGATAAGCCTCGGCGTATTTTTTTCCAGAGTAAGGGAGAGAGGGTGTAGCCGACAATTCGGTCTAAAATTCTTCTTGCCTGCTGGGCGTTAACCAAATCCATGTCTATTTTGCCTTGTTTTTCCATTGCCTGATCAATAGCAGATTTAGTAATTTCATGAAAGCTGATACGCTTGAACTTTTTAGCGGAGACCTTTCCTTTATTATGGGTGCAAATATATTTAGTGTGGTAGGCAATTGCTTCTCCTTCGCGATCAGGGTCAGTTGCAAGATAAATTTCGTCTGCTTTTTTAACTGCTTTTTTGACCTCTTTAATAGTGTCGCTTTTTTTCTTACTAATTACATAAGTTGGCTCAAATTCATAGTAACTATTCTTTTTTTCTATTTCTACGCCGAATTTGCTTTTGGGCAGGTCGCGGATATGGCCCATGGTTGCTTTCACATCATAACCATCAGCCAGGTGTTTCTTAATAGTTTTTGCCTTAGTTGGTGATTCGACAATAATTAGTTTTGACATGGTCGTTATTATAACATTAGCACACAAAAATCAAATTTCTACTAAAATATCCTTAATATTATTGACCGCTTTTGCCCCTTGGTTAATCAGCCAGGTTGTTCCGGCAGAATTTGGCGAATTAATCGGCCCGGGGACGGCAAATACCTCTTTGCCCTGTTCAGCGGCATGTTTAGCAGTGTTCAATGTTCCTGAGCGTTTATTGGCCTCGATGATTAGCAAGCCGTCGGCCAAACCAGAAATTATTCGGTTGCGTTCTAAAAAATAATGCTTTTTAGGCGGGGTTTGAGGCGGATATTCGGAAATAACAAGATTAATTTTGTTGTATAGCTTTTTATTTTCTGGGGGATAGATATAACCTAAACCCGAGCCGAGAACAGCAATTGTTTCTCCATTGTTGTCTAGAGCAGTTTGGTGTGCCAGGCTGTCAATTCCCCTAGCCATGCCGGAAATAATTACTAGACCAGCTTTAACCAGCTTAGAAACAAACTTTTTGGTTACTTGATAGCCATACTTAGAATATTTGCGGCTGCCGATTACTGCTAAAGAGCCCTTTTCAAACAATTCCAGTTGATTGCCCTTGACCCAGATCCTGTTTGGTTTATTGGGAATGTGTTGGAGGCGTTGGGGATAAGCTTTATTCAAGGGAGTTAAGGTAGTGTATTTTGATTTACTAGGCATTAATTCTAATATACATCATTTTCCCTGCGAATTTAGTTCGGCGATCGCCGAAGTAAATTTTGTTTAAAAAGTCGGATTGCAAGTGTAATTAGGCAGCCGAAGCCGATAAATTCTAGAATTTGCGGCCAGAAAATAATATAGATATTCTTCGCTTCATCACTTTTAACTAATGACTTATCACTCTCCAACTTCCATCCGTTGGCCCAGTTGTTGATTAAAACATGGTTGGTTAAAAACTTTGGTTTTATCCCCTTAAAATAAAAAGCTAACCAGCCTTGATCAAAGGCTTGAGGTAGTACCAAATACTGACTTTCGCTATTAACTAATGACTGTTCACTATTAACCTTTATTTGGTATCGCCAAATGTTAGAGTTAAAGTCTAAAGGTTGGGCTTCACCCTGGTATTTGGCAGTTAAGCGGTTAAATTCCAAGGGATAAATTTTAATATTTTTAATCTCATTTTTAGTTTCAAATTGGTTGTATGAAGTGTTGCTGAAGGTAATTCCGATGCCGGTTTGCCATTGATCCTTCATCGGGGGAATTACGGCAGTTGCAGTTGCCCAGCTCTTGGTTTCATCCAGCTTTTTATAAAAGAACTTGTATCTTTCTTGGCCGTCAAATGCGGCAATTAAGGGTGGGTGGCCGTGGTGAGTCTGGTATTCAATTTCCAATAAATACCCGTCAGTTAGAGGCAGATTTGGGAACCACCAGCCTAAGCAGGCATCATCATGAGTAGCGGTAAGTTGATAAAAGGTTTCACCGTTTTCTGTTTCTTTTTTTTCTAAGTTCCTTTGCCCGTGCATCGAATCATTACAACGTTTAAAATCCGGCTCAAAATCTTTTGATTGAGCAATTGGCTGGCCTTCCTTTTTTTGATAATCACTTAAATCTGGTAGTTTAACTGTATACTGAGTGGTTGATAGCATTGGCCGGGTGTTTAAATTGTGTTTATACACTTTTATTTCTCCAAACTCTCTTACTAATTCCAGTTCCTTGGAACGGGCAAGCATTTCTTCGCTTTTTAATGCTTGTTTCCCAAATACTTTTTGGCCGGGGAAAAAGACATTGTCGTCAAAAATCACATAGTCAACAAAATATTTATCCACTACTGCTTCCAGCAAAGTTAAATCATTTCTTTGCAGAGCATAATTAAGGTCCCAATAATATTGTTCATTTTTAAGATTCCAAACATCAAAAGCGCGGTCCATAATCGGCTGTTCAATTCCGTACCATAAAAAGCCCGACCCCCTTAGCCCCCAACGATAATGAGTCCAGCCCCAAAAATCACCTTGGGGCAAATTAACTAATCGGGCGGTTTTAGGCTTATCTTTAAAAAAGTTAATCAATTCAAAGTATTCATTCGGGATTTTTACTCTCATTCTGTTATGAAAGAAGTTTCCCCTAAAAACTGGCCAACTGAAAATAATTAGGCTAATTCCGGCGATAATTAAAATTATTTTTTTAATATTTTGGAGGCCGTAAACAAATAAAAGTGAAAAACTGAATGCCGCCGGAGTAATAAATTTAGTAAATGGTGAACGAAAAACTTGATTTAAAAAGCTATTACTTCTTAAAACCTCATAAAGCCAAGAAAAAGGCACAGTAGCGGATAATAAGGATAGAGTTGATAAGCCGAATATTCCGATTAACCAGCCGGGAGCGGAAAATAAACCTAATAAACTTAAACTACCTAAAAAGTAGCCGATGCCTAACACCCCTGGCTTATTCAAATGGTTTTGCCATGCACCCATTAAGGGCTGGCCAGCATCATGAAAGTCAAAATAATAGCCTCTTAAAAGTAAAAAGTCTTTTAAGCTACCGCGGTAAATGTTTCTCATAACGGTTTGATCGGAACTAATTTGGTTGGTAAGAGACTGACGAGGATGATAGGCATTGGTTATTAAAAAATAGCCAAAAGGTAACAGCCAGAAAGAGTTGATTACAAGAATTATGATTAACGATTTAAGAATTATGAATTTTTTGTTTAAATGAAACAGAGAAATAATTGCCAGACAAAAGCCGTAAACAACAAATAGGGTAGGGATATAAAAGCTGGGGACAGCAAGAATATTGATAATCACAAACCACAACCAATTCCTTTTATTCGGCTTTTTT
>CAZHXO010000038.1:0-5171 GCA_964536585.1 uncultured Gammaproteobacteria bacterium | reverse complement strand
GCATCCTGAGCTTTTTCGTTTCTTATTCCTGCTCCAACCCTAAACAAACCGGCTTCCGTATAATAGCCAGTAGAAGCATAAACATAATATGCCCAGCCACGCTTTTCTCTTATCTCATTCCATAAACGCGAGCTCATTCCGGTTCCCAAAACACTCTTTAAAACCGCCATCGGCCAGCGCCGGTCATCCCGCAAACCAAAAATCGGCTGCCCCAATATTAAATGTGTTTGTTCTGTTTTTCGCTTGTCAATAAAAACTTTTTTATCTTTTGACTGCCAATCAACCTCTTCAACTTGCGCTGAAAAAGGTTCATACTTACCAAACCACTTTTCAGCCAGTTTAAAAACATCTTTATCTTTTGAATTTCCGGCTACAGCTAAAACCATATTTTCAGGGGAAAAAAGCCGCTTTTTAAAATTTAAAAAGTCTTTGCGCTTAAGCGAGCGGACACTTTTTTTAGTTCCCAACCCGCTTCTGCCTAATAAATTATCTCCCAAAGCCAATTCTCTGAATAAATCGTTAACTTTTGCTTTTGGGGTATCCTCATACATATTTATCTCTTCCAAGATGACCCCTCTTTCGCGCTCAATCTCCTCCTCTACCATCCGAGCGTTGAAAACAATATCACTAACAAAATCAAAAATTAAGTCCAGATATTTAGCCGTGTTTTTTACCCAATATGAAATCCTGTCTTTGCTTGTTGAAGCGTTGTAAACTGCACCTATTTTATCCAACTCTTTAGCCATGGTTAAAGGGTCAGGGCGTTTTTTTGTTCCTTTAAAGGCCATGTGCTCTAAAAAATGAGCCAGACCATGTTCACTTTCTTGCTCGTACTTGCCTCCAGCGCCGACAAACAAATCAACAACAACTGAAGTCAAATCTACAGGAACAGAAACCACCCGCAGACCATTATTCAGTGTTTTTTGGTGATAATCAAACATAAAATATAGTATATCGCATCTAGTATTTAGTATCTAGTGTGAAGAATCTTTCTTTGATATAATAATTTTACTGCGGGAGTAGTTCAGTGGTAGAACGTCTCGTTGCCAACGAGAAGGTCGCCGGTTCAAATCCGGTCTCCCGCTCCAAAGCTTCTAGCCTAGAACATTTACCTCAAACTCTAGCTCTACTCCGTAATTTCCGGCCACGTCTTTTCTAATTTTATTTGCTAAATCTAAAATCTCTCTCCCAGTCGCTTGGCGGTTGGTAACAATGCACAAAGCATGTTTTTTTGATACGCCAACATTATCTTCCCATTTCCCCCTCCAGCCAAGCTCATCAACCAATTTGGCAGCTGGAATCTTTAGCCACTGCCTGCCCCTTTGGCAAGGATAAGAGGCTAAATCAGGGATTTTTTGTTTTAAGAAATTGTATTTTTCTTTTTTAACAACCGGATTTGTGAAAAAACAGCCGCAGGTGCCGTAACGATGAATATCAGGCAAATTTTTTAGCCGTTGGGCTGCTACCATCTCCATCACCTGTTTCAGGCTGTAGGGCTGGTTAAACTGGCTTCTTAATTCCCTTTTCAGCGATTGGTATTCATAATTCATTGCGTAACCAGCTGAAACCGGGGTTAACTTAAACCAAACATAAGTAATCAAATATTTGTTTTTTAGTTTTTCCTTGAATACACTTGATCGATATTCAAACTGACATTCTTGATTACTAAAAACTTTTTTTTGACCAGTGTCTAAGTTTATTGTTTCTACTTTTTCAACGACATCAGCCACTTCCTGACCGTAAGCACCAACATTTTGGCTTACCGCTCCTCCAACAACTGCCGGGATTTCGACCAGGTTTTCTATTCCGCCCCAGCCCTGCTCAACTGTCCAGCGGACTAACTTATTCCAGCCTTCTCCAGCCCCAACTTTAAAAACAACTTTGTGTTCATCTTCATTAACAACTTCTCTACCCATAATTTCCGGCTTAATCACCAAACCGTCAAAATCTTCAACAAAAAGAACATTATTGCCACCGCCTAAAATAATTTTTTTTTCATCTTTCAGGTC
Source organism: uncultured Gammaproteobacteria bacterium (assembly GCA_964536585.1). GTDB lineage: Bacteria > Patescibacteriota > Microgenomatia > UBA12405 > JAHJSD01 > CAZDJQ01. The sequence continues at coordinate 3,162 of CAZHXO010000038.1, read as the reverse complement.
TGGCTTGGCAATAATTTCTTTTACTTCTGCAGCTGTTTTAGGAGCGACAAGATATTTAGTAAATACTTCTATCCCAAACTGATTGTATGGTTTAAGGGAAATATTCTTCTTAATCCTCATCCTCAGCCTGTATAGCCCAAATATATATCAGCACCCAGGGGAAAAACAAAGTGTTATTAAAAAAGCTATGAACAACAATTGGCAATATCAGCCAAATCGGCCGAAGCGAAAAAACCAGCCAGCCAAAAGCAATCAGCCCAAATATACCACTAGTCGCCCAAACAAAAAGAAAAGAATTGTCAGCTCCTGCTGCAGCATTATTGATCTCAATATTTTCAATTTCAAAATCCATCTGTTTTAAGGCCAAACGGTAATTATTAAAACCGACTCCCAAAATAGGACTCTCTTTTACAATTTCCCAAGCCTGCTGATAAGAGTGCAAGCGGCCGGAAATTGAAGCTGTCCGGGCCAAATTGCCTCCTTCTCCTTTAGGCCGGGGCAAAAGAATAAAAATGATTGCGGAAGCAATCAACCAAAAATAAAATACCGGCACTTTAAATGAACGAACTAACGTTCTAAAAACTAAAAAGATATCTTCTTTTATTGGCTTAGTAAAGATTTCTCTAACTGTGTAACTAAATAACAAAACCAACCAAGCTAACCAGCTGGCTCGAGAATAAGTAAATCCTAAAGTTATCAAATAAAAAAGCTTCCTAAGAAAACTACACTTCACTCTCTTGAATTCCAGCCCCAAACCGATCACAATCAAAATTCCCATAAAATTTGGATCAAGCAGAGTTCCTATTAATCGAAAATAATGGTCATCCCAGCCAAAATACTTTAGCTGGGTTAAATCCGGGAAAATTAGGTATTGAATAAGCCCGAAAAGTGCGAAAATAATTAATGATTTTCGCAAGTGATCAGTGATTTGTGATTTGCGATTAGTGAGGAAGGGAAAAAACAAAGGGGCGGCAAGTAATATCCAACGGAACCAATAACCCAAACCAATTAAAGATTCTGTTCCAAATCGAAAATAGTTAATTAACCAACTGAGAAAGGCAATGGCGGTAAAAACAATGAAAGGAACAAATACTCTGTCATTCTGAGCTCTGTCGAAGAATCCCTTTTTATAAAGAAAGAGGGATTTCTTTCCTCGGATCGAAATGACATAGCGCCACAACATCAAAGCCCACAACCCAACAAGAACCAAATCATGAATATAAAGGGAAACTCCTGAAATACCCAATGGCAATTTCTGAAGTTGACCCAAGGGAAGAAGAAAAAACAAAACAACTAACAAATAATTAATTATTTGGGTATTGAAAAACATTTTCTGGATGTTTGCCCTTGCTTATTAAATCTTGTTGAATCCAGGGGTCTAAACTTTCAAACAAAATGTGCAGTTGTTCGCCCATTTTAACTCTATCCTCGGAAATTAAATTCTGAATCAATCCCCCTTCTTCTACATACTCTTTCAGCTGTTTCACCCCGGGAACGCTTTTCTCCAAGGATTCAATCTTCTTTTGTTTGGTTTGGATGATTCTTTTTAAATCTACCTCTGGATTAACTGAAGCTTGCGCCACCAAAAATAAAAAATCGTATCCATTCCTCATTAATCTTTGCTTCCTCTTCTCTCCCATCTCCCTCCAATCAGCTATACTTTGCCAATGTTTTTCACAATCCGGCCCCAAAACTACTCTCACCTGACCCTTTTCAACTGGGGCCACTGAAAGTCCAGATTTTTCCAACAGTTTGCTTGGCATCGCCAACATTAAAGCACCCACTTCTTTGGGAACACTAAACGATGAGGTCACCCCGTGTTCAGCTAACCTTACTTTCTCCTGTTTAAGCCTAGATACTTCTTGAAGAGAATTTAAGCGTTCTTTTTTCATTGATTAACAGCAATACCAAATAACTTCTTCCTACCGTCAGGCAGCTCGCCTTTAACAACACGATAACTTTTATTATTCCTTGATATAACCTCGCCGGCCCGATAATCACCTCTAGGTAAAACAATTCCTTTTTTCTTACTCAACTCTTGCCAAGACATTCTTTTTTTTGGTTCAAACGGATTGTCAAATCCAACCGGCAGACCGTCACACCCTGGGTCAGAACATGGGTCCCTTTCCCAAACACCATCCAGATCAACGTGCCATTGACAACCACAAATTGCTTCTAACCTAAAACCAAACCCATTAGCTAAGCGCCCGAAATCATTTAGAGGGAAAGTTGTTGCCCTTAACTTATTAATCACTTCATCATAACTTAGCACTGAAAATCCCTGATCTTCATACTCTTTTATCCTTTCATAGAGAATAGTAGTTAACCATTTTTCTCGCCATTCAGGTCCGCCGTCAAAATAATTTACCGGCTCTCTTGGCTTCCACTTTTTTGACATTCTTGAGCGCCAAACAAAATAGTTGTTTATCTCTGCTTCACCGCGAGGAGAAGGACGAATTAGAACATCTCTTTCTACCAAACCCCACTTTTCAAGTATTTTTTCTCTTTTTTCTCTTCGTTTATCAAGATCCAAGGGGTGATCTAACCCTTTTTCTTCAAAAATAAAAACCGGTGCTTCCTGAGACAAATATAAACAAAAATCTTTGACTGTCTGGCCAACTCTATCTAACTGCTCGTAGTCAACATACACAACTAAACCATCAACTACCTCAGGAACTTCATATTCGCCTCCTTTTTCAACCTTATCTGCTTGCCAAATTCGAGGATTAAAATCAAAATTAACCTTATTTTTAAAATCAATTAACTTACACTTTTGTCCTTGACGATCAGCAAAATGTTCCTCCCACATACTTTGCTCAGCCAAATATTTAATCAATGGAGAGTAAGCCTGATCAATTTCTAGAGGATAAGGTTGATTTTCTTTTAATAAACGTTCTTGTGACATAATTAATTATACACGATTAATTCGACCTGATTAATTTAAAACCCTTCCGCTTCCCTCGGCGTTACGATCGTAATGTAGAGGGAAGCATTACATTTTTTTTAAAACTTCAATCCCCAAGAGATTTAATCCCATTTCTAAAACATCAGCCGTCACTTGAGTTAAAAATAATCTGGATTTCTCAATCTCTTCTTGCTTTAAGCCTTCCGCCTTAGGCTTTGGGCCAATAATTCGATGTTTCTGATAAAAGAGGTTAAACT
>CAZHXO010000037.1:0-5204 GCA_964536585.1 uncultured Gammaproteobacteria bacterium | reverse complement strand
AACCACAAACTGAAACCGAGAAGGTAAAAACCTAAGCAAAGGAAAATTAGTTAATACTAAGGGAGCTAAAATCATTATCACTGCAATGGCTAACCATTTAATTTGGGTAATTAAGTGTCTTCTCAACAAAAGAATTACTTCTTCGCCGTCTAACTGACTTTCAAAGTTTAGATGCTTGGGCCGAGCTAAAAAGGCAGATAACGAAGACCCTGATTGGCCAATTAATTCATAAACTTTTTGCCGATATTTTGAGGTTTTACTTTTGCTTGTTTTCTCTTGTTTACCTAAATCTTTCTTTTTATCCTTATTCCTCGACTCTTCTTTTTTCTCCTCTTCTTGCCCTTGTCTTGTCGGTGGTTTTTGACGGTAGATTTCGGCCATTTGCCTTAATTATACTTAATTCATTTTATACTTACAAGACAAGTCTGAATTTTACAAGCCCTAGGCATTTTAGGCTTTCTTAATATGTTATACTTAAGGGCATGTTGAACCTAAAGAAAGAGATAAACAAAGTTAAAAAGAAAAAAAAGAAAGGCAAAAAGAGTAATAAAATTGTCCGCTGGATACTAGTTGCTTTTGCAATTTTATACCTTGCTTCTTTTGCCTTGAGTTTTTCCGGCCAGCAAGGCCAAGAAGAAATTGCTTTATCGCGAGCACTGGAAAAAATAAGGCAAGACCAAGTAGAAAAGGTTTTAGTAACCGATAATAATATCCAATTACATTTAAAAGAAGACAAAGTTGTTTATAGTCAAAAAGAACCAAATGTCAGTTTTGCTGAGATTATCGAAAGTGCAGACATTGACCCTACTTCAGTAGATATTCAGATTAATAACCAAGACATGATGAAAACCATTGGTAATATTATTGCCAGTATTGGGCCGATTGTTTTAACTGGTGCCTTTCTTTGGTTTATTTACCGCAACGCTTCCAAAGCCCAATCAGGTATTTTTTCCTTTGGTAAATCCAAGGCTAAATATTTTAAGAAAAACGGTAAAGCCACCTTTAATGACGTTGCCGGTTTGGATGAAGCAAAAGAGGAACTCAAAGAAGTAGTTGACTTTCTTAAAAACCCTAAAAAATACGAAAAGATGGGAGCAAGAACTCCTAAAGGTGTTTTGCTGGTCGGCCCAAGTGGAACTGGGAAAACTCTAATGGCCCGGGCAGTTGCCGGCGAAGCAAAAGTCCCTTTTCTTCACATGGCCGGATCTGAATTCATGGAAATGTTAGTCGGGATTGGAGCTTCTGTTGCTGGAAATACTCCTATTTTAATTAAAGATAATGGGGAGAATAAACTTTTATCAATTAAAGAATTTGTTGATCAATTTTATAAGCAAGATGAGGCTGACAAAATTAAAAAAGTAAATGGGGTTAAAACACTGGGATTTGAAAAAGCCAGAAATAAATTTTGGGGAACAAAATCAGATCAAACAGAGAAAGCCGTTTTTGACCACAGTTTCTGGCAGTCAGTAACCGGAGTTTACCGTCACCAGGTAGAAGAAATTTTCGAAATCCACTTTTTAGGTGGAACTATTAAAACAACTGGTGACCATAGTGTTTTTGTCCGCCAACAAGGATGGATTATCCCTAAAGAAGTTTCTGAAATAAAAGAAGGGGATGTTTTGGTAAATTTACCAATGAATACTCGATACTGGAATAAAGAAGATAGAAAGACTAAACACAACATAAAGCAGCATCAATTTCCTGAATTTAAACCAATCACTTTGGATGTTTGGAACGACGATCAAGAAATTTGGGATAAATATGAATACGCAAGAGAAAACCCTGATAATTTAAGTCAGCTGGAATTAGCTGAAAAAGTTGGCGTCTGCCAAATGACAATTAGTAACTGGCAAACCGGCAAACATTTACCTCGAAATGTCTCTAAAAAATTAGTTAAACTAGATCTACCAAATAAGGTAAAAGTTAGTCCGGAATTAATGGAGCTTTTCGGCTTATATACTGCTGAAGGCCGAGGGACAGGGAGTTTAGAATTTACATTTGGTTCTCACGAACAAAAATTTATTGACCGAACACAAGAATTAATGACAGAAGTTTTTGGAATAAAAGAAGCTACTTTAGAGAAAACTAAAACAAATACGGTTAAAGTAAAATACTATTCTGCTCATTTAGGCAGATTTTTTAGTAGGCAGTGTGGTAACGGCAGTCATAATAAACACGTTCCGAAGTATATTTGGGACCTACCTAAAGAATATTTCTTAGCTTACTTAAAAGGTTACACAAACGGTGACGGATATACAACGAAAACAGGAAAATTAACCGCCTGTTCCGTAAGCCATCAATTAATAAAAGAACTATCTTGGCTTTGTTCAATGCACGGAATAAAAGTTGGTGTTAAACATGAAATTATTGAGGGGGGACGAATTATTAACAAAAAACCATTACCAGAAACTGAAACTTGGAAAATAATTATTGGAAAGACTAGTAATCCTTTTCTAAATGAAAATAGCAGTCAATATCCCCAATTTAAGAAATGCCGGGTTAGAAAAGTAGAAAAAAAACCTTATAACGGTTATGTTTATGATTTATGCGGAATAGAAAACGAGGCCTTTTTCGGTGGTGAAATTCCAATTTTACTTCATAACTCTCGAGTTAGAGATCTCTTTGAAACCGCACAAAAAGCACAAAAAGCAATCATTTTTATTGATGAACTAGATGCCATCGGCGGAATCCGTGGTGGCGGCGCAATGGGTCAGGGGCACGGAGAAAGAGAACAAACTTTGAATCAGCTACTAGTTGAAATGGATGGTCTTGAACCAAATGAAACGATTGTTGTTTTAGCGGCTACAAACCGGCCGGACATTCTTGATCCCGCTTTGACCAGACCAGGAAGATTTGACCGCCGAATTATGCTTGGGATGCCTGACCTAAAGGAACGGGAAAAGATTTTAGAACTTCACGCAAAAGGGAAGCCTTTTTCTGATGAAGTCTCATGGGAAAAACTAGCCAGGCGCACAGTCGGCTTTTCAGGAGCGGATTTAGAAAATATGCTTAATGAAGCAGCAATTTTAGCAGCGAGAAGGAACAAAAAGAAAATTAGCGACTCTGAACTAGAAGAGGCAGCAATTAAAGTTAAGCTCGGACCTGAGAAAAAAAGGCTGGTCACTGAAGAGGAAAAAAAAGTCTCTGCCTATCATGAAGCTGGCCATGCATTAGTCAGCCACTTTTCTCCGAAAACCGATCCTGTTGAGAAAATTTCCATAGTTTCAAGAGGTATGGCTTTAGGCTTTACCTTAATGCCGCCGGAAAGAGACCGGGTTCATGAAGACAAAACCAGGTTGTTATCAAGAATTACCACTTTAATGGGCGGGCGAGCAGCTGAGCAACTGATCTTTAACGAAATGACTTCTGGAGCAGCTAAAGATATTAAACACGCCACTAAAATCGCCAAAAAAATGGTTGTCGAACTCGGAATGAGTAACCTTGGTCCACTTTACCTTGGCCCCCAAATTGAAACTACTGAATGGGGTCAAACTTATTCCCACCCGGAAGAAATATCTCCTCAAACTCGAGCCCAAGTTGATGCAGAAATTAAGCGTATTATTGAAGAAGCTTATAAAAAGGCTCAAGAATATATAGAGAAACATCGTAAAAAATTGGACCAAGTTGCTGAAAAACTTTTAGAAAAAGAGACTCTTGAACGCTCAGAGTTTGAAGAGATAATTAAAGAATAAGTAACCCTTTGTCATTTCGAGCCTGCCGAGAAATCTCTTTTTAATAAAAAAGGGATCCCTCCGCTACGGTCGGGATGACAGAACAGTAACTAATAACTAAGAATTGATAACTAATCAATTCTTCTCCACATTAAATAAAGGCGATCGGATCGCAATATAGCCAGGTGCTCTTAAATTAAATGCTTGTTTAAATTCCGACCCGGAAATACTTTTTCGCTCTTTATTAGTCCCAAAAGTTATTGTGGAGGTCTGCCCGTCACCAGAATAAGTAACATCAACCGAACTAACACTTGTGAAGGCTCCGCCATTAGCATTAGCTTTAGCTTTTAATTCTTCTTTAGAATAAGGATCACCAGATACTCCGCCAATCGGGCAAGAATTAATCGTTTCTGGTAAAATGCGGTCATCATTACCTTGTTCGCTCAAAACCAACCAAGCATTTAAAATATCAGCCATTTCTTCCTCAGTTAACCAGGGGTTACTGCGGCCACATTTAGCTGAACTGGCAATATAACTTTGGGTATACCATGAGCTGTAAAACCAAGGTGAGCCAGCTTTTACTTCCCAGGCCCCATCCGGCCAACAGCCATTATCACCACATTCAGTATCCCAACCGCAATGGGTAGTCAAATAACCACCAGTAGTTGACGAATAATATGTAGTTACATCTTCTAGCACCTCTCCTTTTGTATCCATTACTGCTTGTTTCCAGGCTTCAGGTGGACTAGCGGCCTTATTATTGCTAAACACCTGGCAGGCTTGAGTAGTACAAATTGTTTTTCCTTGGGTTTTGTATCGATAGGCATAAGTGCGAGCGGCAATTGCTTGAGCCTTTAAGGCCTCTTTCGGCCATGAAGACGGCATCTCGGCAATACCCATTAGATAATAATCTTCGAAATCTAAAGGCTGATAACCAGAAACCAAAATAGTTCCACTAGTATCCTTGCTTACTGGTTCCTTGCCATAATATGCTTTTAAAATATCTTTGTAGTTCTGGCCTGCTTCCGCTCTTCCTTTAGCTCCATACTGACTCATTCCTTTGCGATGAGTCCATGCTCCAAACGAAAAGGCAGCAAACCAATTACCACTGCCAGGATCACAATATTTTGGGCTCCCCGGGGGGCCAGAACAGGGAATCTTGCTTACCGGAACATTCCCCACACTGGTTGTAAAAGCGCCTGACCGGGCTGCCAACAATGACTTCTGTTTTTCTGATAATTTTTCAACCGTTGTTGATAAAACATCTAAATATTCTTCTGTTTCAGCCACCTCCTCCTCTAAAAAAGCAATCTGCTTTTCTGCTTCTTGTTTTTTAGAAGCCAACCAATTTTGATTCTGTTCAAGTTCCTGTTTGTTTTCTTTTAGGTCAGCTAAATCTTGACTTAATTGCTTAATTGCTTTTTTATCCTCATTAGCCACCATTTGCTGGTAAAAAAACTTTCTTAAAAAATGGCCGCTGTTTTCAGAAGCAAAAAAAATAGTTAACAGGTTAAAGCTTCGTTGATGAATATA
>CAZHXO010000036.1:0-5283 GCA_964536585.1 uncultured Gammaproteobacteria bacterium | reverse complement strand
TTAAAATCTGAACAATACTAGGCTCACTAGGCATTAAATCCAGTTTAATTTAATAGGTTTTCCGTGTCAAATCGGTCAACGAACGTCGGAATAGGTGGAACAAAGGTGATCATATTCTGTTTCACTAAGGACGTCGATCGTTGCCCTTGGTGAAACAGTTTCTAAGGTTTCTAATCAGCAAGCTTCAACCAAAAACCTCATCTCAAACTGTCGTAGGGTTAAGATTAGAGTTATCCCTACAAAAATACAAAACATGTCAAGAAACTTGACAAATCTTTTTTTGACTGCTACCTTAAGACAAGGGTCACCTCTTTAGAAATTGCCGACTTCTCCCATCAACGAAAGGAGGTGAAACTAATGACTTCAAAAGCAGAAGAAACACCAAGAGCTGTTTGGATCGAGGGATCAAGACTACCGGCCGATAATGAAGAAAATGACTTATCCGGTGATGGATATTTTGGTGATCAGGAAACCAGAGAACCAATTAAAGTCAGTGATTATCCTGCAATAAGACAACAAGATTAAACAAAATTAGCTAATGTCAAGATCGAAAAGACAGTAAAGAAAAGGAAAGAGGCAAAAGTAATTACCTGTCTGGTCAGAGAGGGCTGCAGTTTTTTATCTAGCCGCTGTCTGTTCAAATACCAGACCAAAGGAAAGAGGACGGTCATTGCCAAAGCGTTGAGAACCGCGGCTAGAGTTAATAAAAATCTCGGTTCACTAACTCCGAAAATCATAATTATAACTCCCAAGATTATCTGCCCCCACAAAGCACTATAAAACCACAAAGAGGCATTAACTTTTTTCTTTTCTTCCCAAGCGAGCAGTAGAATATTTTCGGAAATAATCCGGGAGGAAGATTCCAAAACACCAAGTTGGGTGGCATAAAGCATTAAGGCAGCCATGATTAAAAACAAAACTCTTAAAATCGGGCCAAACATTTGCCCGATTTTATTTGCCTCTTGATACAAAAAAATAAGACCTTGGGCTGAAGCCCGGCCATAAACCAGACTCCTCGCTAAAAGCGACAATAAAATCATGGTCACCAAACCTAAGCCCCAAAAGACGATAAGATGCTCCTTATTTACTAACTGCCACCATCCTTTAAACCTTTTTATATTCTGGCCGTCGATTGAAAAAGTTTCTCCCTCCAACTTATTCTTTTTTGCATTTCCTCGTAAAATAGAAACTATTTTAAAAGCATATTTGCCCATGCCAAACCCTTTTTCTTTAATATTAAACGACTGGGTTAAATTTAAGTTTCCCCCGGCGCCGGAGTAGGCAAGTGCCCCTAAAAAAGCGGATAAAGAAATGCCGGCAGGCAAGAACCAATAACCCTGACCTTTACCCACTAAACCCTGAGCTAAATCCAGCCAATCAGCTTGTTTTGTTACTAATACAACCAAAAGGATGATTAAGGGCAGACCGAGGATAATGATTGTCCGTTGGAGCAACTCCATTGTTTTATATAAAGTTTTACCAGCGGTTAAGACAACTCCGGTGAATAACAGTATTCCAATGGCTAACAATTTTTGATTAAATAGATTGGGGAAAATATTGGCAAGTATTTGAGCAGAAGCAGAAGAAAAACCAGGCAGAGCCCAGGGAATAAAAGTGGAAATGATAAACCAAACCGGCCAGAATGAGCTTAAACGTTTGAAACCGACAAAAATGCTTTCCCCCCAAACCAAAGAATAGCGCATGATTTCAGTGTTTAAGAAGAATTGAATGGTTATCCCAACCAACGCTCCCCACATTAACCCCAAACCATAATTAGCCGCTAAAAACGGCCATAAAATCAACTCACCAGAACCTAAAGCAAGTCCAAGTAAAACAAATGAAGGGCCAATAACAGTTTTTAATCGGGGAACAACCGGCAAATCCTTCTTAGCCATTAATTAATAATAGCATAAAAAACCTATTTAAATGTTATAATCTCTCTACCATGACAACAGAAAGAAGTGAGCAAATAGGGCAAAATAAGTGGGAGCAATTAAGCCAAGAAATTATTAGCTCCGGCTATCCAAAAGAGTTATGGAATCAAATTTCTGAATATGCATTCGAGTATTTAGAACAAGGCAGACCTAACTTTGATGTTAATCATACCAAAGCAGTTGTCTATTGGGCATTTATCCTAGGACAAACTCATAATGAGCAAGTACAAGAACAAGATAAGGTTGATCTTAATCTCCTGCTTTCAGCAGCACTTTTTCACGATATCGGCTACCATGGACAATTTGAAGATAAAGCCTATTTAAGACAGGTGACTGACAAAAAACAAAGACACATGTTAGTTGGAGAAAAAATGACACTAGATTTTTTTGAGTCACTGAAAATAAACCCCTTTTCAGAAGAAAAGATCGATAATATTGCTTTTTTAGTCTCTATTCATGATAATTTAGAGCTGGTAGAACTAGCTGAGGATAAAGGCATACACGAAGCAAGAATTCTTTTGGAAGCTGACACTATTGGAGCAATTGATTTAGAGTGGGTTGAACCGACATATACCGGTCAAGGAGCGCTTGAATATTTAGAAAGGCCACGAACAGCACAAAGACATAAGTTATTTAAAACACCTTTAGCAAGAGAAATTTTAGATCAAAAAATCTTTGATTTTTCAAAACACATTATTCAAAGAGATTTCGGGCAAGAGGTTTAGTTATGCCCGCTCAACGTACTCACCAGACTCAGTGTTAACAATAACTTTTTCCCCTTGCTTAACAAATAAAGGAACTTTGATTTTTAAGCCGGTTTCTAAAGTAGCCGGCTTAGTGGCCCCGGAAACAGTGTCCCCTTTAACTCCTTTGGAAGTATTTTTTACTTTTAAACTAACTTTTGGCGGCAGTTTTAAATCAACTACCTCATCTTTATAAGAAACTAACTGGTATGTTTCTCCTTCGACTAAATAATTTTCCTTTTCTCCAACAATTTCTTTAGAAACTGGAAACTGTTCATAAGAAGAGATATCCATAAAAATATATTCATTCCCTTGCTGGTAAAGATACTGAGCGTTTTGATTAATGACATTTATTTCTTTAAGCAGCTTATCAGTATTAAAAACCTGATTAACTACATGAGCGGATTTTAAGGCTTTAAGTTTAAGTTTGGCTTTGGCTGTCCCACGACCCATATGAGTAAGTTTACGTTTTACCACTACATAAGGTTCGTTGCGCCAATGAATATAACTGCCTTTAGTAAGATTGCCTGCTTTGATCATGGGTGTTCGTAATTAGTAATTAGTAACCAGTAATTAAAAATTCTTTTACGAATTACGTATTACTTATCACCAGTTACTTATAAATCGGTAGCTTTTCCCCAGTAAGGACCATTCCTAAGCTTAACCGTCTATTTTCTTTATCTAATGATTCAATATAACATTGAACTTCTTGACCTTTTTCAAGGTCTACCTCAGGGGGAATTTTGGAAATATGGATCAAACCCTCAATACCCGGTTCCAGCCTAACTAAGGCGCCAAAACTGGCCAAGCGAACCACTTCGCCTTTGAACTGTTCATCTTCAGGATATTTTTCTTCAATGTTCTCCCAAGGATCTTCTTTTAACTGTTTAATTGAAAACTGCAGCCGATTGTCTTTTTTGTCGATCAAAACTACTTCAACCTCATCACCCACACCATAACGGTCTTCCAAATTTTCTACCTTTTCCCAAGATACTTCTGAAATATGAACCAAGCCTTCCAATTCCTGGTCATCAGCTTCAATCTCTACAAATAAGCCAAATGGTTCTACCCGGACAATTTCAGCTTCAAATTTATCCCCTTCTTTTAAAGAGTCCATTAGCTTTTTTTCTTTTTTAACCACTTCCGGTTCAGAAGCCAAACGCTCAGAGAAAACAAGTCTGTTTTTTTCACGGTCAACTTCCAAAACCTTAACTTTAATCTTTTTACCGACCATCTCACTTGGGTCTTGATTATATTTATCGCCAATTTGAGAGCCGGGAATAAAGCCAAGCAAGCCAAAGTCAGCCTTGACAACAACACCGCCATGAGATTGCTGCTTGCCGTAGACTTCAACGATTTCTTTTGTTTCTAATTTCTCTTTGAAAAAGTTCCAGGCATAATCTGCCGCTGCTTTACGAATAGAAAGAAGAGTCTGACCCCGGTCATTCTCAGGTACTCTTACTTGAACCTCAACTTGGTCACCAATTTCTAACTGATCAACAAAATCCTGAACTCTTTTCAGCTCTTTACCAGTAACAATACCTTCAGTCTTAGCGCTAACATCAATATAAATTGTATTTTTTTTCTTTTCAACTAACGTCCCCTCAACAAATTCATTTCTTTTCAAGCCCTGAATATCGTGATCGGTTTGAGCTAAAAGCTCCTCCATTGATTGAGGTTTCTTGTTTTCATTTTTCTTTCTTGCCATAAATTAATATTACTCCTTTCATATTAGTCTAATGCAATAAGGCAGTAATGCTCAAATGCAATAATGCAAATTGAAACAATAACTGCCTTACTACTTTTACTGCAATAATGCTTTAAAGCTTTACTGCTTTTAAGCATTTTATAGCTGCCATATAGTAATAGCCGGGAAAAGTTCTAGTTCAATCGATAGGAACGGGTTAGCTTAAATCATTGCTGATCTTACACATCCCGCCCATAACCCAGTAGTCTCCTGGGGATTTGATAACGATTCCTAATCTTAGGGTAGGCTTCCCGCTTGAGATGCTTTCAGCGGTTATCCTTCAGAAACATAGCTACCCTGCTGTGCCCTTGACAGGACAACAGGCTCACCAGCGGTTTCTCCAACTAGGTCCTCTCGTACTGTAGTCAGCTCCCTTCAAGAATCATACGGTGATGGCGGATATGGACCGAACTGTCTCACGCATGTTTAATCCAACATTTTCATATTGGCACGGACTATGTCTTCACCCTGCTGTTACAGGGGCTGGCGTGTAGTCTCTAAGGGGCTATTCCAATTTTATACAGTAATGAAGGTAGAATATAAGGTTTAACTAAATTGATAAACCTTTTTGTATCCCTAGAATAAATTCTTAACTTAAAGTTATTACGATCTTTAACTTTTCCGCTTTTAATACTAAAGCGAGAAAGCTCATTTTTCAAATAATCTATTTCTTCATTTAAAAAACAATGAACGCATAACCAAATGGCACGATGATAGTTATCAAAATAACCATCATCCATATACCAAACAGCAAGCGTAAAAGGAGTTAAATTAACATCATCAGGTAAAATCTTTTTACCATTCTGATACCATTTTCTCCTTAAATTAGTAAAAACTGGTAGACTTTTAGTTCGAAAAT
>CAZHXO010000035.1:0-5358 GCA_964536585.1 uncultured Gammaproteobacteria bacterium | reverse complement strand
CAGTCCTGATTGACTTGAGAAACAAAATCCCAGTATTTGTCATTCTGATTTTCATAAACGCACAATTCTCTAATATCCTGATTTAATTCATCAATTCCATGCATTGAGCAATATTTGCTCTCCTCATCAATACAATACTCTGGGCCACCGCCTTGATAATCTTCATAAAGCACATAGTGAGGTTCAATTTCCACCTCATCGGCCAACAATTCTGCTACCGGCATGATTAAATCTTCAGCTTGGTTGCCGTAAGGGCAAAAAGATTGGGTAAATAACATCACTTGGGGGGTTTCTCGTTGAGGTATCTCTTGCTCTTGCTGCTGCTGTTGCTGAGTATCAGCAGTTTCTTGCTCACCAGCAACCTCAGGTTCCATATCTGCTACTGAAGGAAAAAACTTAGTCATATCCTTGGTCATGTAAGAAATAATTTCTCTGCCTTGAAGATCAACCCTTAGTTTAAACAAACCCTTTTCTTCACTTACTTCCTTTATTTCAAACTCTGTTCCGGGAGCAACAAGATTATTTTCAATAAATTCTGTAGCAACTTCTTTGGCTTTACTACTTCCGCCGCTGCTAAAGGAGGGCATCTGTGAAAAACCTTGAGTGGCAATGGAAGCAAGAAGAGCAGCAACTAAAAATAAAGGTAAGATTATTTTCTGATTCATGACTATCTAGGAGTTTAACACAAGCCAAATAAAAGTCAAATTATAGTTTATTAAGATTTAATAAATTATATTTTCCGCTCGCTCGATCAAAAAGATTCTTAATCCGCTCATCAAAAGAAAAACAAATTATCTGCCAACCGGTTTGGCTTAAGTCAATCACGCTTTTAACCAGTTCAGCTTTTCGGTGCCGGTCAGAATGAATAAAGGCATCATCCAAAATCAAAAACATTTTTTCTTTTTTAAACCACTCCGAGGCTAGGGCAATTCTTAAGGCTAAAAAGACTTGCTCTTTGGCCCCGCTACTAAGTTGAGAAACTGGAAAAGAATCATAGTCATCTTCAACCATTAGGCTTTGATCTTCTAAATATATTTGTTTATACCGGGTGGTTATTTGTGGCAAGAGCTGTTTAATTAAGTTTGAATTTAATACCCGGTCAATTTTTTCATCTTCAGCCTGATAAAGCTCTTTAACCACTTGATAAACATTTTTTTTGGCAATTATTTCTGCGGTCAATTGCTTATATTCGTCTAGGATTTGGTGTCTTTTTTGAGCTAAGGGATCAACTAAATCCGTTATTTCTTCTGATCCGGAAGCATCAACTTGGCTTAGAATCTGGTGTTTTAAGGTTTCTATTTGTGACTCTTTGGTCTGTATTTCCTGATCCAATTCAGCAATTTGGGACTTTAACTCCCCCTCTTTATCTTGGTCATAATCAAGTTCCAGTTCCTGAGCTAAATAATCTTCTTCCTTAACGCCCAAAGCGGCCAGGCGCTGGTTTTTCTGATTTATCTTGGTTTCCAGATCACGCTTTTTTTGTTTCTCTCCTTTTAATACTTTTTGAATCTGGTCAAAATCAACCTCTTGATCCAGTAAATTAGCGACTTTAGTCATCAAAACGGCTTTTTCTGATCTTAAGCTAGTTTGGCTGTCGCTAACTTTATCTTCCAACACTCCTTGTTTATGATATTTATCGGCTACCTTTTCTCGCTCCGCCTTTAAGTCAGCCAAAGAGTTTAACTGGTGACTAAACTTAGATTGAAACCCGTTTTTTAGCTTTTTTAATTCTTTTTCCCGGCCAAACTGATTTAAGGATTGATTCTTCATCCTAATCAAGAAAATAACAATTAGCCCGGTTACCAACAAAGAAATTACTGCTCCAATTGTAATGCCCAAAAGCAGTAAAGTTGCCGTTAACAAAAAGGCGCCGGCCAAACCAACCAAAACCAATAATTGAGGCTGATCGGTCACCGTGTCCAAATTATGGTCCTGATATATTTCAATTGCTTTAGTCAGCCAGTGATAATGGCTAACTTCTTGATTTAAGTCTTGAAGCTCTTTTATTTGCTGGCTGATCTTAACTTGATCTCTTTTTAAACCGTTGAATTGGGTCATCAGCTGGTCAATTATTTGCTCGTTTATTTGATTGGCTTTTTGCTCCAGTTTTTGTTTTTCTTGAGCTAATTTAAAGGCTTGATGTCTTTTCGCTTGGTCAAGTTGTTTTTGTTTTTGCTCAAGTTTTTGTTTTTGTTCTTTTAGTTGAAACAGTTCCCCGCCAAAATATTTTTCTTCCACCTCTTCAAACAAGGAATCAATTTTTTCCAGCTTGTTTTTAAGGTCTTGGCGGTCGGAAATTTTCCCCTTGTTAACTCCCTCTATTTGATAGCCGGATATCTTGCATTTTTTAATAGTTTTCTGTTCAATATTATCTTCAATCTGATCCAAAATCTCTTTGTGCGACAAAAACCGTCTCAGCATCAGCTTATCGCTTTCTCTATCTCGGCCAAGCTCAATATCAGCCGGTCTAACAACCAGTAACTTTGAAAAGTCAGGCGGCAAACCAATATATTCCTGTTTCTGGCTGAGTTGATCGGCCAGTTTAATCTTTTTATCCGGAGAAAACTCAAGATCTTTTTTGACTAAACCGTTAACAATAACTTTGCCGGCCCCTAAATTATCACGAATATTGGACCACTTTTGAGGCTTAAATAAGGAGTGAATTAAAAATTCCACCAAGTAACTTTTACCGGCTTCATTGTCGCCATAGACCAAATTAAGCTGGCCTAGATCATGTTTCAGCGGGGGCAAAGGGCCGAGATTCTTTACCTTGATGTTTTTTATTTTAATACTCATTTGACATAAACAGTTTCCATTGCTTGAACAATAATTTCATTTTTGGTTGGTTCATTCTGTTCAGGTTCCAAATCCAAATCATTAATTTTTTTTATAATCCGGCGAGAAATATTTAATAACTCATAATTGTCTGAGGCAGAATTAAGTTGAGAAACATCAATCTTGTTGTTTTTCCAACCTTTGAACTCTTTAAACTCCTGTTCAAAAAACTTTTTTAACTTCCACTTATTTGTACTGAAACCAACAATGTTTAACCGAATAACGGCTTTATTCTTTTCTTTCCCGCTTAAGCCCCATTTTTGTTTTAATTTTTCGGCTATCTCTTGCCAATGCTTTTGCTCGTCTTCCAAGGGATAAATCATAATAGTTTCATCAAAATAAATCACATCCGGCTCAAGCTCTTGCCGGTCAACCTGAAGATTGTCTAAATTCAAAACAATAAATGACCTTTTACCGGTTTCAGTAATATCCAGCCCGCAAGGCGAACCGGGATAAAAAACATTGTGATCAGTGTTATCCATTTTTTTATGGATATGGCCCAAAATTGTTAAACTCGGTTGGTATTGCTTAAGCACGGCTCGGCTTAAGGACATATAAACGCCTGGCTCAACCGGGTTTTGCGATCGGATTGTCTCCGACCAATTGCCGTGACCGATTAGCACCCAAGGCGGATTTAGTTGCTGGTCATGCTGAGATAAAACATTGGCCATGGTTTTGTCTTCCAAATAAGGGACAAAAAAGAATTTTAAGCCGTTGAGATCAATTATTTCCGGCTGATCATAAACCCTGATATTTTCAGCAATAAAATTAACCTGGCTTATACCTTGATCGTGATTGCCGGGAAGAATATGAATATTTATTTTTTTAAACTTTTTATCTTTGCACAGTCGGTCAAATTGAGAATAATTATGGCTTTCTGCATCAAAAAGGTCACCGGCGATAATTAAATCTTTTATTTTTCCCGGCGGCAATTGTTTTAAAATATCTTCCAATGCTTGCCAGCGTTTAGGTGTTTTATCTTTGCTTTTCAGGTGGACGTCAGCGGTAATCGCTACTTTCATAAACAACCTATTTTAACACAGCAAGGAAGTAAAAAATTATTCTTTGCCTTTATGCAAATCCCAAGCAGTGATCATTCCTTTGATCTTGCTGCTTGGCTTACCACTGTCAGTAAGAAAAATCGCTTTCAGCCGCTGAGGGCGACTAATGTATTCCTGAAACATTTGATAAATTCGGTAAAAATCAACCTTTAACGGTAAGAAAATATATTCTGTTCCCGCTTTGACCAACAAATTTCTAATTTCGCCCACCTTTTTACTGCGCTCATATATCCCTTGAGCAACTAAAGACAATAAGGTTCGTTCAGAAAAAACACCAATAAATTCATCTTCTTTAACTACAGGAACATGACTGAAGTTTTTCTCATCCATAATTTTAATAATCTTTTCCACTGATTCATCTAATCCCACCTTATAAATCTGGTCACCCGGTGTGGCAATATCCATTGCTTTTTTTGAAAAGGTATTAACCACCCGCTGAAGTTTAACAATCGCCGGCTTTTCAATGTCAGCAAAAGAAGGAGCGTGAACAGCAACATTGCGCAGATTAAAAAAGCCCAGTAAATCAGACTCGGTCACCCCGATTTTTTGACACCTGGCCTGTTCCCGATCCCAAAATTCCCGAGTATTACGGTACATAGAATCGCTTTTAAATCTAACTCTTAAATATCTTTCCCATTTCTCAAATACCTCCATAAACTCACCTACTGTTTGATTGTTTTCTGCTTTTATCTGTTTAGCCATTAAAGATAATATAACATATGATTTAAGTGATTAGTAATTAGTGATTAGTTATGAATTGTGAGTTTAATGGGTTACGTGTTACGGGTTGCGAGTTAATAAATTAGTAAAAACAAAATAACAAAACGTGTCATTCCGAGCGTAGTCGGGGAATCTCTCTTTTTTTGAAAGGGATTTCTCCACTCCCCGCGAACCACATTGGGTTCGGGGTTGGTCGAAATGACAGAAACTAATCTTTCGTTGTACTTGGTTTTAGAACCTACGTTAACATCTAACTTTTGACAAAATTACTTCGATGATTCGAATTATTAAAGCAATTTAACAATTTAGCAATTTAACAATATAATATTTTATGAAAATAGAATCATTGCCAATCGGGCAATTACAAACAAACTGCTACCTGGTTTCTGACCCAGAAAGTGAGCAGTGTTTAATTATTGATCCTGGCGACGAAGCTAATTTTATTAGCGAGAAAATACTCAGACAAAACTTGTCCCCACAAGCAATCATTGCTACCCACGGTCATTTTGACCATGTGTTAGCGGCTTATGAGCTACAAATTGCTTTTGGAATCCCCTTTTTGCTTCATCCTCAAGATAAAAAATTATTATCAAGATCAACCGATTCCGCTTCCTATTGGCTAGATAGAGAAATAGCGGTTAAACCCCCGAAAGTAAATAAAGAAATAAAGGAAGGGGACAAAATAAGCTTGGATAAACATAAATTGGAAATTATTCACACTCCCGGCCATACTCCGGGCGGA
>CAZHXO010000034.1:3169-5743 GCA_964536585.1 uncultured Gammaproteobacteria bacterium | reverse complement strand
TATTCTGCTTCTCCCTCTTCCCAAATTGATGGCCAGCGCCAAAAAGATTTTAAATTAAATGGGTCAATAAGCTTCATATTAGCCATTTTGTTCACCTCCTTTACTTTTATCTGTCTACCTCTGATTAAAACTTAGAAAAATTAAATCATTGTTAACAAAAAGTAAGAATTTAGTAAGACTGTGATAAAATACAGGCAGATGAATAATTCAATAATAATTGTAGAGCCAAACCAAAAATTAGCCGAACATTTAAGAAAAACTTTAACTGAAGAAGGGATGACTGTCCATGTTCTAAACTCTGCTTTAGAATTAGTTGAAACTGTTGATAAAAAAGCGCCGGACTTGGTCCTCTTAGAGCATAATCTGCCTAACTTAAAATGTTTTGACGTTTGTAAAGAAATCCAAGAAAAATATCCCGACTTGCCAATTATTGTCATTATCGACCAACCCGATGAAGAAGACATTGTTCATGCCTTTAAATTAGGCGCTAAGGATTACATTACTAAGCCAATTTCATCTGAAGACTTATTAACCAGAATCAGAGTGAGATTAATGGACCAAGAAAGCGGTAACAATGTTATTAAAGTCGATGACCTAGAAATCAATCTAGATACCTATACTGTAAAACGGGGAGACAAAGAGATTAACCTCTCACCCAGAGAATTCTCTCTACTTAAATTTCTAGCCCGGAACAAGGGAAGAGTTTTATCCCGAGAAGTTATTCTTAACCGGGTTTGGGACTATCCAGTTGATGTCCAAAGCCGGGCTGTTGACGTGTATATTGGCTATCTTAGAGACAAAATTGATGACGGCTTTGACAAAAAACTTATTCATACTGTTCGTGGTTTTGGCTACATGCTCAAAGAATAATTATTACCAAACTCTTACTTTTTTTTAGTTAGATTAAAATAAAAATAGCTTAAAATCTTCTTTTATCTAATTAAGATAGTTAATCCTCTACTTTAACACCAGTACCACGGTTCGAACCGTGGTACTGGATAGTTAGTTTAAAATATTCCTGCAATTGATTGTCCACAGTTAGAACAATCACCCTGACTAATCGTTTTTTCAATCCGATAACCACCGCGTTCAATTACAGTCTGCCCACATTGCGGGCACCTTGTTGACTGCATTTCACTTCCCGGGATATTACCGCCGTAAACATAATTTAATCCCGTCCTTTTACCAATCTCATAAACATCCTTTATTTTATCAACGGACGTATCCGGCAAATCTTGCAGCTGCCAGGAAATCTGCGAAGAGAAAGCACTAATATGCCAGGGAGTATCCTTGCCAAGCTTATTTTTAATAAATTCAGCTAATTCTCTTAACATATCCGGATCATCAGATAGATTAGGGATAACTAAAGTAGTTACCTCCAGCCAAACATCAGATTTAGCCAACCGCTGACAGTTTTCCAATACCGGCTTTAACCTTGCTCCGCAAACTTGCTCATAAAACTCCTCATCCATAGACTTAATGTCAACATTAATGGCATCCAAATAAGGTATAATTTCATCCAGTGTTTTATCGCTCATGAACCCATTGGAAACCCAAACATTTTTTAACCCCTGTTTATGAGCCAATTTCATTGTTTCTAAAGCATACTCAATAAAAATAGTCGGTTCGGTATAGGTGTAAGCAATTGATTGGCAATTATTTTTTTGGGCTAATTCAACCACTCTTTCTGGTGGCAAATCTTGCCCCCAGTAAACTTGGTTATACTCATCCACTTCCCCTTTTATCCCCTGGATTTGAGAAATTGAAAAATTCTGGCAATTTTGACACCGGAAATTACACCCCATGGTGCCGATTGAAAAAGCACGAGATCCAGGTAAAAAATGATAAAGTGGTTTTTTCTCAATCGGATCAACATTGGCACTGATTGCTTTGGCATAAATTAAAGAGTAAAGTTTGCCGTCTTTATTTTGGCGGACACCACAAACGCCAACTTGACCTGGGGAAATAGTACAAAAATGATTGCAAACCCGGCAATGAATCTGATTATCATCCAACTGGTCATAAAGAATCGCTTCTTTCATTGGCTTATTATACAAAAAATAAACAAGCTATTAGTCAAAAGTCAACAGTCAACAGTTAAATGTTCTTCTGGCGGTATAAAGTGGAATCAACAACTGAGACCATTTTCTCTACTGCTAAATTCTGCTTACTAAACTGATTTATTTTCTTTGCAGTTTCAAGCGGAGTTTTTATTGTTTGGTTGTAATCTATTTCAATAAAATCAATATTTTCTTGGTCAGCTAACCATTGTTTAACCTTTTTTAAATGCCCTTTAAAGGCTTGCTTCATTATTTGTGGGTCAAGATTGTCCTTCTTGCCTTTGCGCTCCATCATCTTGGCCTGAGAAGCCAGCACTTCATCTAAATCACGGTTTACAAAAATTATTTTATAACTATATTTTGAAGGCAAGTATTTTAACAGCTCAGAAATAATTTTAACTGCTTTTCCCTGTGTTTTTTTTAAGCAATTAGTTTTACCCTGAGGCAATTGCTTGACTAACTCATACTCAAAATAACCTTTTGGGTTGTCTTTATCTGCTTGCCTTTTCTGGTC
>CAZHXO010000034.1:0-3069 GCA_964536585.1 uncultured Gammaproteobacteria bacterium | reverse complement strand
ACTCATACTCAAAATAACCTTTTGGGTTGTCTTTATCTGCTTGCCTTTTCTGGTCGGTTAAAATTTTCATCCCCCCGGCCTGAAGCATGTTCATTAACATTGACGTACCGGACCGCGGCAATCCCGAAACAACAAAAATCATTTAATTCAAAACTACTATTGCCAAATTCAACAAAGAAGCAAACCCTACCCAGGCTATGTAAGGGATCAATAAATAGCCGGAAATTTTTGAAACTTTTTTAAATCTAGTAAACATGATCAAAATCGTTAATTCCAAAAAAGCAATCTCAATAAAAGCCCAGAAAGGCTGCTGGTAGCCAAAGAAAAGAAGTGACCATAAGCCGTTTAAAATTGCTTGGATAAAAAACCACTTAAGGACTGACCACTTCCAGCCAACTTCTTTCCAAGCCAAATAAGCGCTTGCCCCGATTAAGACATACAAAATAATCCACACCGCACCAAAAACCCAATCCGGCGGGGTAAACCAAGGCCGGTTCAACTGCTGATACCAGCCGTTAATTGACGGCTGGGTAGCAAATGAGGAAAGTCCACCAACTACTTGCGGAACTGCTAAAAAGAAAATAAGTATTAAGAAATTTTTCATTTGTTTAATTTAAATAATAATCATTGTTTTGATAATTTCTATTCTCCTTTTAGGTTAATAAACTGACTAAAAACGCCGTTGTCCCACAAACAAATGTCCCCCAAAGCATATCAACAACAACCAATTTTAACGGCCAATTAGTTAAAGTAGCGTAATTAGTCAAATCATAAACTCCGTAAGAAACTAAGCCGAATAATCCGCCGTAAAATAGAGCAACAAATTTATTGCTGTTAGCTTGAGGCAAAGCTAAAAAGGAAATACCGAGGATCAAAAGGATATAAGTTAAAATTGCCGCCGGCCAGCTAATATCTTTTCTTTGAAAAGCTTGAAACTGCTGATTATAAAAGTTTTTGGCAATTAACGCCAGCCAAGTAAAGTCAATGCTTAGAAAGATTACAGAACTTAATAAAAGCTTTTTTAACATCAACTAAGTATATCACAAATCAATAAAAACAAACACAATATATTATTTCCTGCCAAACAAATTAAACATCTTTCGCCAAAAAGATAAAATAAATTCATCAAATGATTTTATCGCCCATAAAATTTTATTTGCTAATCTATTTTCTCCTTCCACCTGTTTTTTTAAGCTCTCCGAGTCAGTATCACTTATTTCTTTTCCCAGCACACTACCCTCTTCATAAAATACCAGTTGAGATTTTTCCTCAGTTTCTCCCAAAACCTTGGCTTCAAACATTACCTGCTGTTGTTTTTGTTCCTCTTGACTTATTTTCTCGGGCAAGATTAAAAACGAGGTGCTTGACAAATTCTTCAAAAGATTAGTGCCTTTCCCATCATTGGCCAAGACTAAAGATGTTGGCAGAAACTCAACTTTGGCTAACCCAGGACTAATTCCTTTAAAATAAAAAGTGGCAAAATGCCCTTGTTCACCCGTATAGCCGGGATTGTAAATGCCGCCGGTTAAACGCGCATAGCCAGCATCATTTTCAATCTCTTTTTGAATAAATACCTTTGCAAAAGAATCTTGGGTTGAAATTTCTGCTATTTCTAAGCGGTTGGGATTAAAACCGACATCAACTTGCACAGCGTTTATCGGCTTTTTTAAACCTGCCAAGTCTATCTTCATTGGAAATATTTCGCCTAACCGGTACTGGCCCTTAGGAGGGATGGAAAAATAAGCGGTTTTTTGAGGAAACGGCCAGCTTAAAAGATTGGTGTTAAGCAAAAGTCTACCTTCAGCCCAAACCAAACCCATTGATAAAATTGACACAAAAAGAATTAAAAAGAAATTTCCTAAGACAGAAAGAAAATTCTTGGGAAAAGCTCTAAATGTTTCGGTTTCTTCTCGCGCATATAAATGAGACAAAAAGTCAGGAATCCTTTCAGGAATAAAAAACCAAAGGATTAAATAAAAAAAAGCAAAGAAAATTCCCAACCCAGCCATTAAATGAATAAAAACCCATGAAAGAAAAATGAGCGCAATATAGTTAAAAATAAGACCAATTGGGATCATAAAATTATTTTATTCCCTCTCTATATAATACAATAAAATTGAAAAATCGACCAGATTACAAGTTCCATCTTCATTTAAATCACAGATATGTTCTTCTTTGCGCAGTTTTTTAATTCTAAATTGGTAAAAATCCTCCACCCAAGTACGCAGTGACATTGCCATTTCGCTTAGCTCTATTTTACCACTGTTGTCCAAGTCAAAAACAGATACTAACCGCGGTAAGATTGGAGTCGGTGTAGGAGACGGAGGCGGAGTATTAGTTGCTGTAGGTTCCACCTTTTGGGTTTCCAAACTAATTGCTGAGGTCGGTGTTGGCGTAGAAGTAGGATAAGGGACACAGTCAGAAGTATCAAAATCACAAGCAATATCACACTGCAGTGTTCCGCTTTCATAACCTAAAGACTGACAGGTTTCTCCATTTAAGTCTTCTCCTTCACAATCCTCCGGTCCTTCGACCACTCCATCGCCGCAAACGCTGATTTTAACCGACCCGGTGACTGTATCTGATTGTTGAGCAAAAAGGTTATGAAGAAAACTTAATTGAGGCAAAATTGATGCGAAAATAAGTAGAAATAGTATTTTCTTTAAGAAATTGTTCATTCATTATTATTTTTTTTCTTTTTATTCTTTCCCAGCTGGACATTAATCTCAATCCCTAATAACTTCTTAAGCGTAATAATCAGCAAAATACCACCGATTACTCCGGAAACAACTGCTGTCCAGGGGTAATATTCCTGCCAGAAGTTTAGTCCGCGGTAATAAATTGCCCCTAAAACATTGGCCGGAGCAACTGTAAAGTAAAGTTTTGCCGCCGCCGCTATTCCAACCGAGGTTCCACTAGTTTCAACATCATCCACTGGTTTACCTTGCAAATAAGCAAAATAATCTCCCGGTCTGACTTTCACAGGAAGAACCAATTTTACATCTACGTTTTGAGAACCACCGGGCTCTAAATAAAACCTTTCCGGAGACATTTTAAGCCACTCTTCAG
>CAZHXO010000033.1:0-5978 GCA_964536585.1 uncultured Gammaproteobacteria bacterium | reverse complement strand
AAACTGTTGATAACAGAATTGTCAAAGTTGATAAGCCAGTTTTTGCAATGCGTTAAAATGTTTTGCCGACGACTTTATTTTTTCTTCACGCTTTTTATTTTATTTAATCTTACTCTTATTGGTCGGTTATTTTACTGGCAAATTATCCGAGGCAGTGAGTTAGCTGCTTTAGCTCAAAAGCAAAGATTAAAAGTTGAAGAAATACAAGCGCCACGCGGGAAAATATACACTTCTAAAAATCACCCCTTAGTTTTAAACAAGCCGTCTTTTACTGTCCACATCTATCTGCCGAACACTAACCGCCCAAGTGAAGAGATTGCGCAACAACTAGCTCCTATTTTAGTTGAGACTAAAGAGGCTAGTTTCACCGCCGAAAAAGAAAAAGAACTGAAGAGCCTAATTCAAGGGCCTCGAAAATGGTTGATTTTAGAAAGAAATATTTCTCCTAGTCAGAAAAATGAAATAGAAGAATTAGCAATTAAGGGAATCGGCTTTGAACCAGGAAACGAACGGGATTATCCAGAAGCGAGCATGTCTGCCCATTTACTTGGATTTGTCGGGCGCAGTAAAAATAATCAAGCACAGGGATATTTTGGACTAGAAGGCTATTACCATCAACAATTAAGTGGTAGCGGGGGATTAATTATGGGCGAAAAAACACCCTTCGGCCAAAGCATTTTTTCAGGCCACCGGATACAAGAAACAATGACGCCAGGATATAATCTAACTTTAAATGTTGAACGCACGGCTCAATATATTCTCGAGGATGAATTAAACAAAGGCATAGACAAACACCAAGCAGTTTCCGGCTGGGGCGTAATCTTAGAACCCAAGACAGGTAAAGTACTAGCAATGGCTAGTTTTCCCCGCTACTCGCCTAAAGATTATGGCCAAACTGAAACTGAAAAGTTCTCAAACCCGGTAATTGCCTCTGGTTTTGAACCGGGTTCAATCTTTAAACCGTTGATTATGGCTGCTGCCCTAGAAGAAAAAGCGGTTACGCCGGAAACTAAATGCACTTATTGCGACGGGCCCTTAACTATCGGTGAGGCAACTATTAGAACTTGGAATGATAAGTATCATCCGGATAGCACAATGACCGAAGTAATTGTAAACTCTGATAATGTAGGCATGGCTTTTGTTGGCGAACAATTAGGAAAAGAGGCTCTTTTAAAATATTTTCATAATCTCGGATTCGGCCAAAAAAGCGGAATAGATCTTCAAGAAGAAGCTAGCCTTTCCCTAAGACCAAATAACCAATGGTATCCAATTGATATTGCTGCTGCTTCTTTTGGCCAAGGAATTTTAGTCACTCCAATCCAATTCAGCAGAGCCTTTGCTGCTCTTGCCAATAATGGATATTTAGTTAAACCACAGGTAGTTAAAGAGATTTGGCAAGAGCCCAATAAATCATACCGACCGGAAAACAAAAATAGTAAACAAATTTTTTCAAAAGAAACTTGTCAATTAATGCAGGAAATGATGATAAAAGCGGTAGCAGAGGGTGGGGCTAAATGGATAGACAAACAAAGACTAGAAGTGGCAGGAAAAACCGGAACTGCCCAAATACCAGTTAAGGGGCATTATGATGAAGAAAAAACAATTGCTTCTTTTGTCGGCTACTTTCCGGTTGAGAAACCAAAATTTGTAATGCTTGTCTCTTTACGGGAACCTAAAAGTTCTCCTTGGGGGTCAGAAACAGCTGCTCCGGTTTGGTTTAAGATAGCTAAACGATTAGCATATTATTGGAATATAGAATGAGAGAACAAAGAGTCAAAAGCCAAGCTGATTATTTGCTTTTAAGCTTGATTTTTCTATTTATATTTTTTGGACTAGTGATGATCGGCGATGTTTCTTTAATTCAAGGAGTGGTCAGCTTTTCTGATAAATTTTATTTTCTAAAAAAACAGCTTTTCTGGACAGGATTAGGAACTGTATGCTTGCTCATATTTTCAAAAATTGATTACCGCCTTTGGAAAAAATACAGTAAGTATCTCTATCTACTCAGCATATTTTTACTTGGATTAGTTTTTTTACCTCAAACTGGGATAACGGTTTACGGAGCTAAGCGCTGGCTTGATTTTGGTTTTATTAATTTTCAACCCATCGAAGTAGCTAAACTAGGTTGTTTGCTTTTCTTTGCCCATCTTGCCAGCCAAAAAGAGCCTCTTCCTTTAGGACAACAACTAGTTTATTTGGTTATTCCAATTGGATTAATTTTATTAGAACCAGATTTGGGCTCAAGTGTTTTATTGGTTTCCACTATCGGCCTCATTTGGTTCCTCTCTCAACCTAAGCTTTTTTATTTTTTCTGCTTGGCTATTTTAGGAGGAGCAATTGGAATCTTTTTGATTTTTTCTTCTTCCTACCGCAAACAACGAGTAATAGGAATGATTGACCCTTTTTATGATCCACAAGGAAAATCGTATCATGTCTACCAAATAGCCCTAACCTTGGGATCAGGGGGCATATTCGGTCAAGGCATGGGTAATTCACGACAAAAATTCCAATATTTGCCGGAAGCAACTACTGACTCGATTATGGCTCTAGTTGGCGAAGAGTTTGGTTTTCTTGGTTTAAGCGCAACAATCATAGTTTTCAGTTTTCTTATCTGGCGGTGTTTAAAAATCTCCAGATTAGCCTCAGATAGTTATGGCCAACTATTAGCTGCCGGCATAAGCGGACTGATCGCCTTTCAGGGATTAATAAATCTTGGAGCAATTGCAATTACTCTACCCTTAACCGGGATGCCCTTTCCTTTTGTTTCCTACGGTGGGTCATCATTAATCACCCTAATGAGCTTAACCGGAATCTTGCTTAATATCTCTAAATACAAAAAACCAAAGAGGAAATAGATTTATGCTAAACTTGGGTAATGAGCAAAAGAATTGTTATTACCGGCGGACATTTAACCCCGGCTTTAGCTTTAATTGAAGAAATAAATAAAGATAGCCAAAACTGGGAAATACATTATCTAGGCAGAAAAAAATCTTTATCAGACTCTAAAGAAAATTCTTTTGAATATCAAACATTAACTAAACGTAACGATGTTACTTTTCACCCGCTTATTTCCGGCAAACTAACTAGGAAAATAAGGTTTGAAACCCTAATTAACCTTATTAAAATTCCCATTGGCCATATTCAAAGTTTTTTTTATTTAATTAGGATTAAACCAGAAAAAGTTGTTTCTTTTGGTGGTTTCCTTTCAGTTCCAGTAGTATTTAATAGCTGGCTTTTAGGTATCCCTAGTTTTACTCATGAACAAACCTCAACCCTCGGCCTAGCAAATAGAATAAATTCTTTTTTTGTTAAAAAAGTTGGCTTATCTTTTCCCTGGGTTCAACACCTCGTTCCCAAAGACAAAGGAGCTCTTACTGGGAACTTAATTGCCAAGTCGGTTTACAACTCAGCCCCCTCAAAAGAGTCGAAATTATATAAAGTTGCCGCTTCAGCGAATAAGCCCATTCTTTTTATCACTGGTGGGAAAACAGGTTCTAGAATAATTAACCAAACAATAAAAAAAGTTTTAACAGAACTGAAAAAAGATTTTTTTGTTATTCATCAAATCGGTTTGGACAAAACAATTCAGCCAAAAAGAGCAGAGAACTATTGGGCAACCAGATTTATTGACAATCAATATTTCGGCTGGACAATAGATAAAGCCAGCTTAGTTATTTCACGTTCAGGAGCAAATATAGTTTCTTATTTAGCAAGCTTCAAACAACCGTCAATTTTAATTCCCATTCCTTGGTCTTCTCAAAACGAACAGTATAAAAATGCTAAATTTCTAGCAGACACTGGTTTAGCAGAAATAATCGAACAAAAAGATTTAACTCCTGCTAATCTTTTTAAGACAATCAAAGAATTTGATTATCGACAAGTAAGGCCCAATTTCCCTGATTGGTGGAAAAAAGCTAACCCTAAACAGGCGGTAAAGCGCTTTTGGTCTATAATTATCTCAGAGGATGACTTTTAAAAAGTTAATTTTGGCGATAATTATTGCCGGTATAGTTTTGGTGATTGAATTTAAAGGAATTCCTTGGCTGTATAAAAAAATAAGATACGGAGGAAAACGGATAGTTACACCTGGCAGTCAAATTCAAGAGGCTAGAAACGATTTAATTAGCAAATTAGATAAACATGGATACCGACTGATTTCTGGGCCATTTTTTAAAGAGAAAGAAAGCCTAGAAACAGTTCTAACGCTCAAAGGAGAAAATGTAAAAGTGATTTTTTCAACCCAAAAAAGTTCTGAAGTCCAACTTGCCTCTTTACAATTGATTTTAAAAGAGGCTACAATAGAAGAAAGTTTTCAAACGGGGAATCCTCCCCAATTAATTGATTTAACTGGTAATAAACCTTATGTCTCGTTCTGATTTGATAGTTGCAATTGATATCGGCACCGAGAAAATAGTCAGCTTGGTTGCCCAACATTTTCCTGAAGAAGAACGGGTAAATATCATTGGGGTAGCAAACTTTCCAGCTCAGGGATTAAAAAAGGGCCAAATTGTAGATATTGACAAAGCAACTAATTCTTTAATTCAATCAATTGAAGCAGCAGAAAGAATGGCTGGTTATTCAACCTCTCATGCTTATATTTCCCTATCTGCTCCCTATATTAAATCAGTAAACTCACAAGGCGTGGTTGCCGTTTCTGACCCGGACCAAGAAATTATCCCTGAGGATGTAGAGAGAGTGATTGAAGCTGCCAGAGCAATATCTTTACCCGCTTCACAAGAAATCCTTCATGTCATACCAAGGGATTTCACTTTAGACGGCCAAGCCGGAGTAGTTGACCCAGTCGGAATGAGTGGAGTAAGGCTAGAAGTAGAAACCCATATTGTAACTGCTTCCACGCCTGCTTTGAGAAACTTAAGAAAATGTATTAACGAAGCTGGTATTGTCCCTTTAGATTTTATTTATTCTGGATTCGCGGCCTCGGAAGCGGTGCTTACCCCAACAGAGAAAGAATTAGGAGTAGTTTTAGTGGATATGGGAGCGGCAACAACCACTTTGACTATTTATCACGAAGGCGCTCCGTGTTACTCTTCAGTTCTTCCTGTCGGTGCTAAAAATGTCACAAATGACTTGGCAATTGGCTTACGACTTTCTTTGGATGAAGCAGAGAAATTAAAAAAGGTTTTGGGGAAAAACGGTTGGGAAAAAGACGAACTTTCTTTAGCCGAACTTAAGGTAAGCAATGAGAAAAAAAAGATTTCGACTAAGACAGCGATTGACGGTATAATTGTCCCTCGATTAAAAGAAACTTTTACTTTTATTCGTGATGAAATAAAAGAGAGCGGCTTTGGAGGGTCAACCCCAGCGGGACTGGTTTTAGTCGGCGGTGGCGCTAACACTGTTAAAGCCAAAGCCAGTTGTCAGGCTACTTTAGGCCTGCCAGTCAGAATTGGCGAGCCAAAAAAAATGGGTGGGATTGTTGACGATTTACTCGCTCCGGAGTTTGCTTCTAGTTTAGGATTAGTACTTTATGGTATTAAGCAAAAGCGGGCAGAGAAAAGTTTGCCTTACCGAATGTTTGACTTATCAAAATTAACTGATAAATTACCAATTAAGGGAGCGGTAGAGAAGTTAAAAAACGTTATTAAACCGCTTTTACCATAAATGGCTTTAGTTAAACCAAGATCAACCAGTGAAATAGCAAAAATCAAAGTTGTTGGAATTGGCGGCGGTGGCGGAAACGCTGTTGCCCATATGATTGAAAACGATAATATTAACGGAGTCGAGTTTATTGTCGCTAATACCGATGCTCAAGCACTTTTAACTTCACCGGCAGAGACTAAAGTCCAACTTGGAGAAAAATTAACTCGCGGGCTAGGAGCAGGAGGTGATCCTACAATTGGTCAAAAAGCAGCTGAAGAAAGCCGAGAAAAATTAAAGGATTTACTTAAGGGATCAGACATGGTTTTTGTTGCCGGTGGGATGGGCGGTGGTACTGCTAGTGGTGCTGCTCCTATTAT
>CAZHXO010000032.1:0-6760 GCA_964536585.1 uncultured Gammaproteobacteria bacterium | reverse complement strand
TCTCGAACAAACCAAATTTTTATTACATCCCATGGCCGGAGCAAAAATTTATTGACTAAATCACCAGTTTTTATCATCCCTGCCAAATCCGCTACCCTGCCGCCTAAAATCACTGCCCTTAAAACAGCAATCCCAACAATATAGGTAAGCATTTGAGCTTCACTGTATCCAAAAACATTATCTTTTACCCCATAGACAGCTTGCCAGAAAAAAATCAGGGTTAAAAAAGAAACAATGCTTCGAAACCGCCACAAAAAGAAATTCACTCGGTAAACAAAATACTCCATTAAACTTAATCTGAAAACGTGCCAATATTTAAGCATAGTCTTTCTTAGTAAACAGTTCTCTAATAATATTTTCTATTGGCGGCTCTTCAATACTCATGTCTTCGGGATTAACCTTGTCTAAAATTAAAGCCGCTTTAGTTGAAACCTGGTTTTTGGGTACTCTAAAAACAGCTTTTGGGTATGAATAATTTTCTAGTGGAGCAATTTGCTGCAAACTTTGTCGACTAGCTTCTTTCCTTAAGGTTACACTAATAAATTTATGGTCGGTATATTTTTGGATAATTCTATCCAGTCGCCCATCAAAGGCAATTTTACCTCTATCAATAATAATTACCCTTTTGGCTAACTCCTTAACATCTTCCATGTAATGAGAAGTCAAAATAATAGTCGAGTCATACCTTTGGTTATAGTCTTTAATAAAATCACGAATTTTTTTCTGCATTACGACATCTAGACCAATAGTTGGTTCATCTAAAAAAAGAATCTCTGGCCGATGAAGTAGAGCGGCGATTAACTCGCATTTCATCCGCTGACCTAAGGAAAGTTTTCTAGTTTGTTTGTCAATAATATCTTCCACTTCCAACAAACTTACTAACTCCTCTAAACTCTGCTTATATTCATGATCAGGAATCTCATAAACGGCTTTATTTAAAAGAAAAGTCTCAACTGGAGGCAGATCCCACCAAAGCTGGTTTTTTTGGCCCATGACAAAAGCAATGTTTTTAAGAAAAGCCGGCTTTCTTTTCCACGGCAAGAACCCTAAAACCTCTACTCTACCGGCTTCAGGATAAAGAAGTCCAGATAAACACTTAAGGGTAGTTGTTTTGCCAGCCCCGTTAGGACCAATAAACCCAAGCAGTTCACCTTTTTTAATTTGAAAAGAAATTCCATCGACTGCTTTTACTGTTTGCTGATCACGTTTTATTAAAGACTTAACCGAACCAAACAAACCAGGTTTTTTTTTGTAAACTTGATAATATTTTTTTAAATTGGAAACCTCAATAAGGCTCATTTTGCTATTTACACCAAAAGCTCCGACTTAATAAAAAGCCGGAGGCCTCTGGTCTTTAGTTCAAAAACTAAAGGTTTATTCAACTGCTTCTTTAAGTTGTGTGCCAGGTCTAAATCGTGGCATCCTTCGGGGTGGAATTCTCTGCTTTTCCCCACCACCAATAGGTTTAACCATCTTCGACTTAAACAGCTTGGTGAAAAAGACACCAAACCCAGACAATTTAACTTTTTCTCCTCGTGTTAAAGCTTTCGTTATCTCATCTAAAAAGGTGTCAATAAATTCTTTCGAAGCCTTCTTTGTCAACTGGGTTTTTTGAGCCATTAAGTCTACCAAATCGCTTTTGGTGACAGACATTCTTTTACTCCACCTCCTTTTCTTTTTTTCTCAACATATAACTACCTTCATTTTAACGATATTATCGGGACTTGTCAACAGGAGCCTTTGCTGTTGCCCTTGTCTCCCTTATTGCGGTTACTTTTATTTGTCCTGCCCATTTTGCTTCTTCATCCAATTTTTCTGCCATTCTTTGAACTAAAACAGTAAGTTCGTCATCAGAAATCTTTGCTGGTTCGACAATAACTCTTACTTCCCGACCCGCTTGGTAAGCGGCAACATCTTCAACTCCCTCAAAAGAATTAACGATTTCTTCAATGTTTTCCATTCGCTCAAGATATTTTTCATGGGCTTCATAGCGGGCTCCTGGGCGAGAACCTGAAGCAGCATCAGCAATCCAAACAATAACCGATTCCTTACTAGAAAACGGCTTATCCTCGTGATGCTCAGCAACGGCAGCCAAAACTTTTTCCGGAAGCTGATATTGCTTGAGTAAATCCACACCTAGTTTCACATGGCTCCCTTCTTTATCAGTAACTACCTTACCAATATCATGAAGTAAACATCCCAAACGAACCGCTTTTACATCCGTATTTAGTTCTTGGGCAAGCTGAACTCCTATTTTTGACTCCTCAATTGTGTGCTGGGCTAAATTTTGTCCGTGCGAAAAACGATATTTAAATTTACCAATCATTTTAACTAGATCAATTGGTAAATGATATACCCCAACCGCCTGACAAATCTTCTTTCCTTCTTCAATCAACTTTTTATCCATCTGCTTCTTGGTCTGTTCAACTATTTCCTCAATTCTAGACGGCTGTATCCTGCCGTCTTTAATCAATTTTTTTAAAGCAATTTTAGCAATCTCTCTTCTTACCGGTTCAAAAGAAGACAACCGAACCACATTAGTTTCATCCAGCTCCAGATCTACTCCAGTTGCCCTTTCAAACGAGCGGATGTTTCTTCCCTCTCGGCCAATAATTCTACCCTTAATATCTTCATCCTCTAGTTTAATCGTCGACACCGTATATTCAGCTACCCAGTCTACTGCCCCGTGGCGAATGGCCTCCACCAATATCTCCTGAGCCAATTCTTCTTCCTGGGCTTTAATTGCTTCTCTGGCTTCACGAACCCTTTTTGCTATCCATTTAGTTAATCTTTTCTCAGTCTTTTTTTTCAACTCTTGGCGAGCTTCTTGCTTGGATAAAGAAGCAATTTCCTCCAATCTTTCTTCCTCTTCGTGTTCTAATTTTTCTACTTTCCTCTCTTTAGTTTTTAATCTGTCCTCTAATTTTTCTAACCGTGCTTCTTTTTGGCGCAAAAATCTTTCGTGCTCATCTAAAGACTCTCGTTGCTGGTCAAGCTTACTTTCCTGCTCTTCTAGTTGTTTTAAAAGCCGGGTAATTTTCTCTTCTTGTCCCTTCGTTTCTTTTTTCTGTTTAGGCTCAGGTCTTGTTCTTTTCTTTTTAGGCTCTCCTTTTTTCTCTTTTTTAACTTTTTTTTCTTTGGGTTGTTTCCAAAACCCGTCAATTAGTTTTTTAAACATATCTACCTCCTTGGTAATTAAACTAAAAATCGTCCTCTATATTTTATCAAATTGAAGCTGATATTTAAGGTTAGTCTGAAGCTTCCACAGTTTGCCAAATTTCCTTTTCTATTTTTTTGGCTATTTTAGGGTTTTCTTTTAAAAACTCTTGTGTCGCTTCTTTACCTTGACCCAGTGTTTCCTCCTCATACTTGTAGTATGCTCCACTTTGGTCAATTACGCCGTATTGCAAACCAGCGCTGAGCAAACTACCTATTTCAGGAATTCCCACTGCGTTCATAATTTGAAATTCAGCTTCTTTAAACGGCGGTGCAACTTTATTTTTAACAATCTTTGCTCGGTGATTAGAACCAATAACTACACCCTTGTCATCTTTAATTGCCTTTCTTCTCCGAACATCAATTCTTACTGATGAATAAAACTTCAGTGCCATCCCTCCGGAAGTTGTTTCCGGATTACCAAAAAAGACGCCGATTTTGTGCCTTATTTGATTAGTAAAGATGACTGCCGTCTTTGTTTTTGATACCGCTCCAGTTATCTTTCTTAGCGCCTGTGACATCAACCTCGCTTGCACGCCCACTTGGGCGTCACCCATATCCCCTTCAATTTCTGACTTCGGAACTAAAGCAGCAACTGAGTCAACAACCACCAAATCTACTCCCCCTGACCTGACTAATTTTTCTACAATTTCCAAGGCTTGTTCACCCGTATCAGGCTGAGAAATTAATAACTCATCCAAGTTAACTCCAATTGTTTCAGCTCTTTTCGGATCCATCCCATGTTCAGCATCAACAAAAGCAGCAACCCCGCCCTCTTTTTGTGCTTCAGCAATAATATGCAAAGCAAGTGTGGTTTTTCCTGACGCTTCCGGACCATAAATCTCAATAATCCTTCCTTTAGGAATACCACCAACTCCCAAGGCAATATCTATAGGTAAGCATCCAGTAGAAATTGAGGGAACGTCTAACTTCTTTTTCCGATCGCCCATTTTCATAATTGACCCGCTGCCATACTCTTTTTCAATCTGGTCCATAGCAGTTTTTACCGCTTCAAGCTTTTGTTTTTTATTATCCTTTTTCTTTTTCTTCTTTTTTGCCACAAAATTTCCTTTCTAAAATGAAGATTATAATCTACTTATTTTTACCATAAAACAATTAAGAAAACAAACCACCACTCGCGCGACGATCGTCGCTTAAGTGGCGCATACACTACTATCACAATCCATCAATGCATCTTTCATTCTTTGACTTACTTTCCACAACTTCTGTCTAATTTTGGGGTCGTCAAAAAATTCACCCGGAACTCCACGATCGTTCAATATAAGATCCGGAAAATATTCGAGAAATTGTTTCAGTTTGGCTTCATTTTTATTTTTAATTGCCGACTGTGCATTTTCAACGAAAACTTCATACTCGCTTTCTAAATCTTCATATGAAAACAGTTCTTTTATTGCTTTTTGGTCATTACCTTGAAATAAACTTTTGGCTTGAAAAGACCACAAATCTAAACCCAAATCCCAGTTTTCAAAAACTTTGTTCAGCCAATTAGAAACCTTATTTATCGTAACCCAAACAGACCTCTGCCATTGGACAAATCCCAGTTTGACCAAAAATTTTCGTAAATAATTTCTATGACTACGGTATTGTTCAGGGATATCAAAAAGGACCAAAGTCCAATTTCCATCCCATTTTTCCGGAGCAACGAAAAACCTAAATTTAAAATTGACTAACTCCTGGTAAAACTTTGACGAAAGATCAAAGCTAATTTTCTCTTTTTGAACCCGTATTATTTTTTCTTTTCTTAAACGCCTAAATGAAGTAATTTTTGAATATCTCCGGTCCTTTAATTTATAAAGATAAGAGGTAAAATCAGCAAAAGGCGTTTCAATTGGTTTACTTTTATAACTTTCAGCAATATTATAAAAGATATCAAACAAATCTCGACAAAAAAGCAAACTTAAAATAATGGTGTCTTTAAAAGAAATTATAGAATGGTTCCTTGTCAACTCTATATTTCTTTCAACTAGGCTATCAACACTCATCTAATCTAACAATATCATACAGCTTTTACCTTTTTCAGCCACCACTCGCGCGACGATCGTCGCTTAAGTGACGCGGTGTTTAAGAGAAAAAGATTATTTGATAAAATTAGAATATATCGGGGCATGGCGCAGTTGGCAAGCGCGCACGCATGGGGTGCGTGAGGTCGCCGGTTCAAGTCCGGCTGCCCCGACCCATTTCTATTTGCTCGCTTCTATTATTTGTCTATATTCTTCTTTTGAGCGAACTCCAACTATTCTTTTTTTCGGCTCACCATCTTTAAACAAAATTGCAGTCGGAATACCTTGAATTTGATATTTACCAGCTATTTGAGGGTTTTCATCAACATTTAGCTTAGCAATTTTCGCCCCTTCAATTTCCTCGGCTAATTGTTCAATAATCGGTCCCACTACCCGGCAGGGGCCACACCAGGGAGCCCAAAAATCAACTAACACTGGTTGCTTAGCTTGTAGCACCTCTTGTTCGAAATTATCACTATTTAGCTCAGACATTAGTCTTCACCTCCTCCTGACCAATCTCCGTATTTTTCCTCAATAACTTCTTTTTCATGCTTTATTCTTTGATGCCTTTTTTCAAGACTTTCCGGAATCTTCTTTTTGTTTTGTGATAAATAATTATAAATCGCTTCTGCCAGAGCATCAGCCGCCAGAAGCGAGCAGTGCACTTTAACCGGAGGTAATTGCCCTAATGATTGGTTTACCTCTTGTTTATTAATCTCTAAGGCTTGCTTTATTGTCTTTTCTTTAGCAAGTTCCGTTACTATACTACTGGCGGCAATCGCTGCTGCACAACCAAAAGTTTTAAATTTTATATCTTTAATAACTTCTTGACCTTGGTCATTTTTTTTAACCTTAATATACAGCCACATCACATCGCCACAAATGACATTCCCCACCTTGCCAACTCCATCAGGATTCTCTATTTCCCCATAATTCTGGGGGTTTTGGAAATGTTCGAGCACTTTATTGGTATACATCATTATTTAAACGGAGACACCTCCCTTAACTGCTCCACTATCGGCGGTAAAACTTCTAAAAGGTAATCAATATCTTCCTCTGTATTTTGACGGCCCAGAGAAAACCTAATCGAGCCGTGGGCCAATTCCGGTTTTAGCCCCATTGCAATTAAAACATGACTTGGTTCTAAAGTTGGTGAAGAGCAAGCCGAACCAGTTGAAACCTGAATCCCCTTTTGGTCAAGTTTCAATACGATTGATTCTCCCTCAATAAACTTAAAGCTGAAATTGACAATGTTGTACAAACTATTTTTTCTTGAACCATTTAATTGAACATTTTCAATTCTATTTAAAACGCCCTTGATTAACTTATCTCTTAAATTTTTAATTTCCTTTTGTTCTCTTTCTCTATTTTCTTTAGCTATTTTTAAGGCCTTTGCAAAACCAACAATCCCGGCGACATTAACTGTTGAAGAACGCTTACCGAACTCATGACCGCCACCGTGAAGCAAAGGAACAATATCTATCCCCTCGCGAATATAAAGTAATCCCACACCCTTAGGACCG
>CAZHXO010000031.1:0-7034 GCA_964536585.1 uncultured Gammaproteobacteria bacterium | reverse complement strand
ATTACTGCTCCGCAGCTGTAAACTACTCCGCTTTTAAAACCTTCATTTTCATATTTCTCATTCGGTTCAAGTAGCGGGTAATTAGAGCGATAGTTAATTTTTGTCGGATTATCATGGTCTAAGACCATTACTCCCAATTTGTATCTTCCTGGATCCTGGTAATCCATGGCGTGATAAAGAACAAGCCAGCCTTCTTTTGTCTTCATCGGCGGTGGGCCGGCACCACGCATCCAATTATCCCAGTGATTTTTTCTGCCTGAAGGTTCATAATAGCTGTCAATGAATGTTTTGCCGTCAAAATTTAAATCATCAAAATAATCAACTAAAACTTTAGGGTTTAGGCTGTGTAAAATTGCATATTTACCCTTGATTTTTTCCGGGAAAATAACCCAGTTTTTGTGAATTTCTCCGGGAGGAGATATTTTTACTGGCTCTTGCCAATTCCAATTTCTGTTGACAAAATCTTTTACTTTTATTGAGGTCAGAGCAACACCGGGTGGGTCGCTTCCATTCCAAGCGGTGTAAGTCATATAAATTTTGTTTTCAATTTTAGTTAGTTTGGGGTCTTCGCATCCTCCTGCACCCCACGGGGAGGTGTAGGTAAAAGTTGTTTTTGGTGCTTGTGGATTAGTTTCAAAACTTTCACTGGGAACATATGCTGGTTTATGGTGTCGGTAGTTGATTTCCAGCCCGTTGTCAGATGAAGCATAACCGAGCACGGATACGTCGTCATCCCCGACTGCACGGTAGATCAGATGAGTCTTATTGTCTTCATAAACAGCAGCGGGATTAAAAACCAATTTTGATTCCCAAGAGTTTTCTGGTATCGGTTCAAGAATAGGATTGCTTCTGTGCCTTTTTAATTTTTCTTGATAAGGGAAAGGAGATGAGGGAAAGGACTTTTTGAACTCGAAAAAAGCTTGTTCTAAAGAATAAATATTTTGATTATTAACGTTCC
Organism: uncultured Gammaproteobacteria bacterium; assembly: GCA_964536585.1. Lineage (GTDB taxonomy): Bacteria > Patescibacteriota > Microgenomatia > UBA12405 > JAHJSD01 > CAZDJQ01. The sequence goes on along the minus strand of CAZHXO010000031.1, from coordinate 6,076 downwards.
AATAGGAAATTAGCTTGTTTTTAAATTTAATCACCCCAAAGGGATAAGCTGTTTTTAATTTGTTAGTGGGGAAATTTCCCTGTATTGGAATCTCTTTACTCCAGATTTCCTGTTGGGGATTTTTTTTGTCAAATAAAATGAGTTGATAGGAGTAATTTTCCTTAATTCCGCTTTCTTGGTAGCGAAAACAAATTATTAGGATTCCCTGCGGTTGGTTGAAAATCCGACCTATTTTCAGGTAACTTCTCCCTAAAATTTCCTCTTGAGGTTGAAAAATAGGTTGGTAATCGCTTTGCCATTTTTTAAGATTTTTTGAGTAACTAATCTTTATTCCCTTTCCTCCGCTGAAAAGAACTCTTTCTCCCTTGTATTTGTAATGAGGAACAATCATGCCTAAACTGTTTATTGTATTTATTTTATTTAATTTTTTTATTCTGAAATTTTTATTGACTTCTCCGCCAATTAGTTGATTTAAATGTTCCTCGGTTTTGACTGCCGTTAAATAGTGTTTCCCTTTTTTATTTTGGCTTATTCTTAGTTCTGAAGTTTTCTTAGGAAGGTTTAGTTGTTGGTTTATTTTTTCAAATTCTTTGCTCTCTTCATTTAAGAGGGCAATATGAATTTTTTCACTTTTGCCTTGGCAATAAAATAAAACAATTTTATTTTCTAATTTTGCAACCCCAACCCCCTGGATTAATTCAGCTGTTTTCTTAGAGGACATTTCTAAGTTAAGAATAGCAGACAACAGGGGTAAAATAAAAGAGCTGATTTTTAGTTTGTCCAGGGGGTAGGATTCGAACCTACGTAGGGGAAACCCGACGGTTTTACAGACCGTTCCATTTGTCCACTCTGGCACCCCTGGTTATGCTTATTTTACTATAAACTTTCTATTTAGTTAAGTTTTTATAATAAATGTTGACAATAATTGGTGACCCTCTTTTTTGCGGCCCAGAAGCAACTTTTTTATACCCCATTTCCTGGATGAATTTTTGGGAAGCAACATTAGGTAAAGGATCATCAATAATTGTCGCAAATGAATGCTTAACTCCCTTTTCTCCCAATTTATTTTCTATCATTGTTAATAACCTTGCCCCTAGACCCTTGTTTTGATAGCCGGGTTTAATTCCTGCAATTTGACCAGTGGCAGAAATCTTTTTATTAGGATAGACTTTTTTGGCTTCTTTGTCTTGCCATTTTATTGTCTTCTTGTTCGCGTGGTCTTGCCGATTGTGGAATCCCATAAAACCAACAATTTCACCTTTGTTTTCTGCAACTAAAAAAACAAGGGATTTTTTAATAATCGCCTTTATTTGCCGTAAATTTCGTTTACATCTTAGAAAGCCCGACTGGGCACTTTTAGCTTTTTCTGGATTTTTCTGAGGGTCAACATAAAGTTGATTAATTAATTGCCTTATTTGTTCAGCGTCTGCTTTTTTACCCTTTCGGATAATCATGATTAAATTATACAATAGGCTTATGCAAGCAAGTTATTTGCAATTATCAAGGCAAGAGTTAAAAAATCAGTCTGTCCTCATCAGTGCGGCGTTGACCGACTAGAAAGGCTTGACATTATCGACCTTGTTACCGGGCTTTAAAAAAACTATTTAGGATGACCAATGGGCATAATGTAAATCGGCTTGTGGTTTTCGGGGAGCTTTAAATTTTGGATGATTGTTTGACCGTCAAAAGCTCCAATAACTACTGTCCCTAAATTTAAGCTTTCAGCTTGTAAATAAACATTTTCCGCTGCATGACCTGCTTCTAGATGGACATATCTTTCCCCACGTTGGCCGTATTTTTGAGTTGTTCTTTGGTAAACGCCGGTGATAATTAAAGAAAGCGGGGCTTGATTTATAGGCTCTTGACTTAAACAAGCTTGAAAAAGATCTTTTTTTAAATCCCTTTCGTCAATTTTTTTCAGGCTATGTGAGTTGGGCTGGTAATGGTAAAGACCATAATTTAAGTCTGTTGCGCCGTTTTGCCCAATAACTAAATAAATTTCTAGGGGGTAAAGCGCTCCAGCCGAAGGGGCAGAACGAAAGTTTTTATTTTCATCAGTGATTCCCTGCGCTGCCCAAAGAAGTTGGGAGATTTGCTCTCGGTTTAAGGGTTGGTTTTTAAACTGACGCCGTGATCGGCGTTGAGCAATCGCCTCTTCAACCGAAACTGTCCCTTGTGTGTTCGGCTCAGGAAGCTGAAGGTTGTTTTCATTCATCGGCTTTTGGTTTATTGTAGATCTTTTTGGTTTAAATGACAAAAGAACCAAGGTTACTATACCCAGGCATAAGCTAATAACTAGAAAATAAGCTTTTTTATTCACTAATTAATTTTAACAGATGTTTAAGCCTTTTAAGAGCAGATGTTTGGCCTGGATAATCTGCTTTTGGACTAAAGATATTTAATATTCCATGATGAATCTGGCGGTTGAAATAATACCCAGTGGAATGATTAAAATAGACTTTGGTTTTTCTTTGCTCAATTGCATTTTTTAAATCCTGACTAGTTTCTCCCTTAAATTCAGTGTAATAATGACCAACTGTAGAATAATGATGGCTGTCGGTATTTGCTAAAGGAGCAAGATTCCACTTTTTGTTTTTCTGTTTTCTTTTTTGAACTAGTTGTGGAGAGTAATCCCAGAAATTATAAACTTCTAGCCCGTCTACCAGGTTTTGCTTAACCAAGCCGTCAATAGTTTTAAATGATAAGCTATAGCCGATTATTACCCGGTGAGGATGGGGAATAAAAATAAGACCGCCCTGTTTTTTTATTTGCTTGGCTGTTTGTTCCGGGGTCAGGTAGGGAGGAATTGCTTTTTTTAAGAATAAACCAATTATTTCTCCTTTGGTTGCAGTAATCTCTTCTCCAATGATTACTTTTATTGGCAGTTTGTTTTTTAAAGCATAGTTTTTGGCAATTTGCGCACTTTTAATTAAATTGTGATCGGTAATAGCGATAAAATCTAGACCCTTTTCAATTGCAGTATCGACAATTTTTTGGGGAGAAGAAAAGCCGTCACTATAATTAGTATGAATATGTAGATCAGCCTTACTTATCTTGCTCATCTTTTAATTGTTTTAGTTTCCACATAAACAGTTTGGCTTTACTTCGTACCTGACCTTTAGGTTGGTCTTTGACAAAAAACCTTGCTTTTTCAAGCAGTTTTCTTGGAGTTTCTTTGGCTAATTTAATGTATAGAGAGCGGTTTTTCCAATCATTAAGCTCTTCAGCTAATTCTAATCCGTATGCTTGAAACTCTTCTTTAATATATTTTTTTCTTTCTTCCAGTTTATCTAAAACTTTTTCCAGAACGTTGGTTTGGCCAAGCTTTTTTATCATTAGGAAATTTTAACATACGTTGGATTTTGGATGATTAATAGCTTATAATTAATAAATTATAACTTGGTATAGATGGGCCTGTGGGTAAATGGTATACCGTACCCTTCGCATGGGTATATTCCGGGTTCGATTCCCGGCAGGTCCACTTAATCTTGATAAAAATCATCTGCAGACAAAAAGACTTTTGGTTGCTCAAGTACGTAAACCCCGTCAGCAAACTTTTCTAATTTTCTTGTTTTTTTATGCTCGTAAACCGGCATAGCGATTAGAATCTTTTTAGCATTTTCTTGTCTTAGTTGATTTATTTTTCCTCTTAACTTGGAAAAATTAACGCTGCCGTCATCGGCAATAATAATGTAGTGATTAGCGATTAGTGATTGGCGATTAGCGATTGGAATATTCAGGTTTTTACTTAATGTTTCGGCGATTGACTGGCCGCCGGGGGTAAGTGAAATAATTTTTACTGACCTCTCCCCTACTCCATCCCTTTTTAATTTTTCAGCTAATTTTTTTGCAGCTTGTTGTTTATTTGTAAACATTTAAAATAAGCCCTCCTGAATCTGTTCCTTTTCGGTTTTTTGCCAAATTTTAACTTCGCCGTACCTTCCATCAAATCCTGGTTTAATATCAACCTTTCCTTTTCTATTCCTTTTTATTCCCTGACCAAGTTTAGCTCCGAGTTTAGCAGTTAATTTTTTTATTGGCACTTTAGTAAGAATTTCTATTTCATTGTCAAATTCTTTAATGGCTAAGTCATACTTTTTTTTAACAGTTTTTGTTTTTACTCCCACATCTTCGCTTTCAGCAATAATTTCCGCTAGGGGAATCAGCTTGATATAAGGAGGATGAAGATTGTCGGGATGACAATGTATTTTAAGCCCTCTGCTTATTTTGATCTCTGGATTTATTTTTTTGTCACGGCAGTGTTTGCTAACCTGATGCTCAACTCCAAGAGTTAATGAACGGCCGCAAATTGGGCAAGTGGTACCCAATTCTTTAGTTTGTTCAGGCGAATGGCTGACCCCGCACTTACGATGGCCGGTATAGTGATATTTCCCTTCCTCAGGATAAAATTCAATAGTTTTGGCAATAAAAGGCTTATGCTCTTTTTTGTTTTGATAAGAAGTTTTTAAACTGGCAAGAATATCTTGGTAAGTAAAATCTTTTGGTAAATTAAATTGAGTCACTTCTCTGCCTAAATTAGGCAAACTATGGGCATCGGAGAAGCTTAAAATCCGGCGACTGTCTAATTCTTTAATTTGCCAGTTCATTTCTGGGTCTGAGGACAAGCCGGTTTCAATACCGTAAATTTTTTCACTAAACTCTTTAAAGCAACCCTTTAAAGATTTAAAGCCTGATTTTGAGCCAAATAAAGAGAACCACGGAGTCCAAATATGAGCTGGAACAACAGTAATTTCTTTATTTATCTCAAATAATATTTCTAGTAATTTTGGGGCAGTTAAGCCAAAGATTGGCCGGCCATCAGATTCTAAATTTAAATCTAGAGATTTGAGTTTTTGGTTGATTTTGGCGGCCGTTTCTAGGTTTGGGGACCAGATTAAGATGTGTATTTTATGCTGGTTATAAATTAATGAAACCTCGGTGGTAATTAAAAACTCAACTTTTTTATAAAGAGTTTTTTTATTTTTCTTAAGTTGGTAAATCCCCTTTCTTACTTCTTTTAAGTTTTCTTTTAATTTTTTAAACCATTTTGGGTGTGTAAAATCAGCTGTGGTTATTAAATCCAAGCCTTTAATCTGGGCCCATTGAGCCAGGTTTTCTAAACTCATTTTTGGGCTGACCGCTCGAGAATAAGGTGAATGGTAATGTAAATCTGTATATACTTTCATCTGCGTAATTTATATCTTATATTTAAACTTACAAATTTACCTCGACGATCGCTTAAATAAATTTTTAATTTCTTTTTTGCTTGTCGTATCGGTTGGCTTTTTGTCTCTAATCCGTTTCATTCGGGGAAAGCGCAGGGCGTATTTGCTGGAATGAAGGGGTGATTTGGTAATTTCATCGGCCTCAATTTCCACAACTAAGCCTGGTTCTAACCAGACATCACAATTTAGTTCCCGGGGAATTTGGTATTGTTTAGGTTGATGCTCGACTTGAAATTCATCTCCCTTTTGTTTCAGTTCCTGCCACTGTTTATCGGTCAATCCGGTTCCAATTTTGGAAATAGTTAAAAAGCAATCATTTTTGTGATCATAGACACCAGTTAAAAAGGCCCCAATCCCAAACTTGGCCCTTTTCCCCCGACCTCGATAATAACCGAGAACTAAACAATCAATCGTATCTGCTAGTTCTGATTTCATTGCCTTTTTATATTTAACCCAGTGAAAACTTCTTGCTCCGGCTTGATATTTGCTTTTTGTCTTTTTGATGAGGATACCCTCTAATTTTTTTTGAACACAATTTTCAAAAAATTCATTTATATCCTCTTCACTGCTTATCTTTTTTTGCTTAGTCAGTTTTAAAAGAGAGTCTTCAGGGATATTAGTAAAGATTTTTTCCAATTTTTTTCTACGCTCAGAAAAAGTCTTTTCTAATAAAGATTTCCCGTTTAGATAAAGGAGGTCAAAGATGAATACTTGGATGGGTATTTCTTTGACGGCTTTTTTAATATTATATTTCCTTTTTCGCTGCACTGTTTCTTGAAACGGTAAAAATTTGCCGCTAGCTTTATCAATTGCAATTGCTTCCCCGTCAAAAATTGCCGAGGAAATTTCCA
>CAZHXO010000030.1:0-7157 GCA_964536585.1 uncultured Gammaproteobacteria bacterium | reverse complement strand
TTATAAATACTCTATGTCTGCCTCTGCTCGAAGGTCCTGAATTAAAGAATTTATTGCTTGCTGCTGTTTTTGCTGTTCCAGCATAGCAATTATTTGAGGTTTTATTTCTTCATAAGAGGGAATTTCTTCCTCAGATTCTTGGTCTTGGTAGCTTTTATAAAATTGCTCGCTTTCCTCTTCGGTCACCGCTAATGCTTCTTCATCAATATTATCGCTTAAATATTCTTGGACTGCTAATTGCTGTTTAATTCTTTGCAATTGCTCTTCATAAGAAGCCCCCTGCTGCTCAATTTCCTGTTTATAGTCTTCTAAACTCATGCCTTGGGCAGACAACTGCTCTTCAATTGTTGCCTCTGCTTGTTCAGCGCTAACTGAATAGCCTTGATCTTCAACCTCCTGAGAAATTATCTTCTGGTTTATTACCCGCTCAAGGGCATCTTCTTCTGATATCTCTTCGCCCTGCCCGCTAATCATTTCTTGAGCGGCAACAATTTCAGCGGAGTTTATTTCTTCGCCATTTACTCTGGCAATAACATCTCCTTTTCTCTCAGGATTCATTCCGCCACTGTTTTTCCCCTGCTTTTTTAACCAAACAACTCCCCCCGCAAGTAATAAAAGGGCTGCTAATATACCAAATACTAATTTTTTTCTCCCGTCCATGTTTATATATCGTTTAATAATATCAACTTAACTTTCAATGGTTTACATTGTAGCAACAAAGAAACCAACAATCAAAAATAGGCAAAATTATTGTAAAATACAAGTGTGTCAAAAAAACCGGTTTTCATTTTAAAGATTATTTTGGCTCTGGCAAGCGGGGTTTTAAGCGCTTTTCTCCTTATCTATCTATTTGCTACTTTACCCTTAAATCCGACTAATAAACTCTATAAATTTTTTGGCATTAAGAAAAATAAAATTATCGGTTTTCAGCCCTTCTGGCTGCTTAAAAGGGCGGATAAGCCTTATGAAAAATATATCAATACTCTTACTTACTTTGGGCTAACCTTGAAAAGCGACGGGACGATTCTTAAACTGGTTAATCCGCAAGAAGAAGAACCAGGTTGGACAACCTTAAAAAGCGAACATTTCCAAAAAAGACTAAAGCAGGCCAATAAAAAACACTTAATTAACTCGCTGTTGATTCACAACGCTAATGAAGCCAGCATTAGTGCCCTGCTAAAAAAACCAGAAGAACACGCCGATAATTTAATTGCTGATGTAAAGCCGATTATGAAAAAGCATAACTTTACCAATCTCAATCTTGATATTGAAAGCTTTAAAAAAGCATCTGAATCAGCTCAAATACAATATACCTCTTTTGTCAAAGAGGTTAAAAATGGACTGGTTGAAAATGATTTAGGAACTCTTACTGTTGAAATTACTCCGATTTCTTTGTTTGCGCCCCGGTTAACCAAAGTCGAAGAACTTGGGAAAATAGCCGACTATTTGGTTTTAATGGCCTATGACTTTCATTATATCCATTCTTTTTACACCGGACCAGTAAGTCCGATTGGAGGCGCTCCGCAAGTAAGGGAATTCGACGTTAAAACAAGCCTACAAGAAACTTTAAATAAAGTGCCAGCAGAAAAAGTCATTCTCGGCATTCCTTTATACGGTTATGAATGGGAAACCCTGACTAATCAGCCCGGAGCGGCAACAATCCCCGGCGGGGGTTCAACCGCCAGTAATAGGAGGATAACAGAATTACTTGCCTCCTGTGATAATTGCGCTTATCTTTTTGATGATTTTGCCCGCCAACCCTACCTTGCCTTCCCGGACGGCGATTATTTTCACCAAATTTATTATGAAAACCAGCGCTCAATTAAAGAAAAGTTGGAACTGGCTGAGGAATATAAAATTGGAGGAGTTGCTTTATGGGCTTTGGGATATGAAGGCAAAAAAATACTTGAACCGCTAAAAAGCTATAAATCCTTATTCAATTTCGACCCGCCTTTGGGCATCATTAATTAATGCTTTTTGTCCCTGTTCTAACTCCCAAACATGGGTCTTGTTATCGGTATCGACTAAAGAAAACTTGGATTTGCCTGATAATTGCTCAATTGTAATTTCTTTGTTTTCTATAGTTACTTCTGCTTCTCCTGAATTCAAATTTAAGAGCAAGTGTAAAATGCGGACAGAAAGCGGGTTTTCATCCTGCAAAAGTTTGTAATTAGCAGTGCCCTGTTTTTGATTAACCACAAAACTTGAAGCAAGTAAACTAGTCAGGTTAATTTCCGTATTCGGACCAAGCCTGAGCCGGGCAAAACCAGAAAAGTCGATTTCCGCTTCTGATTTTTCCTCTGTTCTTAACTTTTCACCGTCAATAATTTGTTTTTGTTCATCGACATCCACAAATTCGTCAGCTTCCCGGGACTGTTTTTCAACCTTGCCTGCAACAGCAATTAGCTCTCCGCTTAAGGCCTCCAAAGGCGGTTGAAGACTAAAAGAGGATTGTTGAGCAGAAAATTGAGGCGCCTCTCGCCTTTTAACTATTAAAACACGCCAAACAAGGACACTTCCCATCCCGATTAAAAAGGCGGGAAATAAAACCCAAAAATGTTTCTTTTTATTCATTTTATTGTTTATAACGAGGATAGCATATTTACATTAAAAAAATCTCACTGTATAATGGCCCTATATCCTGTTAAAATTGATAATTTAAAATTAAAGGAATTAATAAATGCGTGGTTTTTTTAATCTCATTCGATGGTTTTTTTCTCTTTTCTTTTGCCTTATCCTTGCCGTCATCATTCTTGCTGGACTAACAGCAACTTCAATTTCAAGCACAATCACTAAGCCTGGAAGTGTTAAAACATGGCTTAGTCAGGGGGAAATTTATAACAACGCCCCAACAATAATTGCAGCAATGATAAACTCCCAAGGAAATCAAAAAGACAGTGCTGAAATGCCAATTAGCGAAGAGCAGCTGGTTCAAATCTCGAGCGCGGTTTTAGAACCCACCTGGCTAAAAAAAAATCTAGAAAAAATTATTGACTCTACCTATGTCTGGTTAAGGGGCGGAAGCCAAATTCCAGACTTTGAAATAAACATTTCCGACCGCAAGGAAATTATGGTCAACGAAATTAGCAGCCAATTGCAGATGGGAAGTCAAATGAGCAGGGAAATAGAAACTGAAATAGAAAAAAATGAACTTTTAAAACAAGATAAAATAAAATCAGCAGAGTTAATAAAAATCAATCCCCAGGAAACAGAAAAAATTCAAACTGCTTACCAGCATATAGAAAAATTGCCCCTATATTCACTTGCCCTGTTTTTATCCATCTCCCTAATTTTATTTTTCTTGGTTCCCAAACTTTCAAATAAATTCTTTGTTCTCGGTTTAGTTTGGCTGGTTCCCAGCCTAATTTTGGCCATCAGCACGCCAATTATTAAAAATATAGTCCCCACCTTTTTATCTAGTAAACTGCAAACTGCCAAAGTCAGTAATCCTCAGTTAATACTTGAAATAATCAACAAACCAATAAACCTGGCCCTTAAGGATATTACCTCCAAAATCCTAATATACGGCATTATTCTTATCATCAGCGGAGGCATTCTTTTAGTCGCCAGCTACAAAACAAAACCTGCTCCTCAAAATGCCGGGAATTGAACCAACCATAGTTAAGCTGGCAAGCTTTTTTACTTACTCAGGCATACAATCTGGAGCAATAGCTTCAGGGATATTATGTTCTTCAACAAGGCTACAAGGCGGCACATCTTGACCGCTATAGAGTTCGGTCCATTGACCATTTATTAACTTGGCAATCATATATGCTCCTCCTCTGCGAGCACGTAATCCGAGTTCAACAAAATCACCAATTTCTTTTTCAATATGAATCGTGTATTGTTTATCAATACCAAGATCTTTTAAATAAGGTGCCTGCCGTGCGTAGCTGTCTTCAAATGTACCGCTACAGGCAAAAGAGTAAAGATAGTGCATTTCGTCTTGATCCACAGGCCCAAAACAATCTGGATTAGCAACAAACAGACATTTAATGGCTTCGTTTTCATAAGCCCGTTGATAATCGTAAAACTGGTCATCGGCAAGAGATTGGGAACTATTCTTTTGATTGACTAAAAGGCCGTTAGTGTCCATAATCTGGTCAATTTCAGGGCCGAGTTTGCCTGCTATTTCCTTAAACAAACTTTTAGTTTCCACATCCTCCCGGCAATTGAAGACGTTTAAACCGACTCCAGAAATATCCGGAACAGCTATTTTTAAATCATCCGCGGTAATCCATTTTAACTGCTGTGGTTCTGAATCAGCCACTTCTGCGTCATAATCAGTAGCGATAGTTTGAAATTCCTGACTAACTTCAGCAATAACCTTCTCTATTCTAGATTCAGTTGTTAACGGTGGGGTTGGCGAAACAGCTGACTCAACAGTTGGTTCAACCGGAGTAGGAGCAGTAACAGGAGTTGGTGCTTGTTGACTAGACTGACGGTCTTGATAAATGATATAGGCCATCTCAGCCAAGATAATTACTAAAAGGACAATTATTGTCACTATCAACCATTTTTGAAGGCTATTGATTTGTCTGGGCTTTGGCGGTTGTTGAGTTTCGTTTGACGGTTCCTGGTTTAGCTCACTCTTTTCAGGCTGAGAAGTTGGCGCTGTTGTTGAGCTGGATTTAGTCATAAACCAATCATAACAAATCCCAATCAACCAAACAAGTTAACTTAGAACCTCCACAGTCTCAACAGCACAAGCCTCTCCTTGACAAGGTAATTAAAAATGATCTAGACTTAGAAAGTAAATTGTATTAATATTTATGGGAAAAGTTTTAAAATTCATACGAACGCCAGCCGGTAAAGTAACACTTATTGCTATTAGTTTACTTTTTCTTATTGCTGCAACGGTTGCTTATGGAAAATCTGGTGGCCGGGATATAGTTATGACATTTGGTGGCAGCGGATACGGAATTAATTTTGATCCCGAAACCGGAAACCCTTCAATACAAGCTGGCAGTTATGGTTGTTGCGGCGGCTCGCAATGTAAGGAAATGTCTGAGATTGAGTGTAGTTCAGAATATGGTTGGGGTCAAAACTTTTATCCTGGGAAAAACTGCAATGAGGTTGCTGAATGTCAAGAAGTATGTTGTTTGCCACAATGCAAAGATGTCCCGAAAAATTGGTGTTCTCCTGAAAAAGGAATGGGGCCAGAGTATGTAGCTTCACCGTGCAACCAAGCCGATGAATGCGAAATGGGCTGCTGTTGGATGGGTGGTCGAGCTTTTCAGGAACAAAAAGTCCCCTGCACTTCTTCCGGCGGCCAATGGTCAGAAGGAGACTGCCAAAAAGGATTTTCAGTGAAAATGGAATCAACCAGCAAACTAAACCTCGACACTTTTGCCGCCTTTGGCATGTCCAACGAAGAAGTTCAAGCAGTTAAATCAATGTTAGAAGCTTACGGACCAGGTGCGCCTGAATCGGAAATGGAAATGTACATTGAAGCTTACACTTGTGATAAAAACGTCAATTCTACTTGGACCGGAAAAATGAAAACCGCGGTTACAACTTGCACTTCCGAAGGAGGATGTGAAACAAAAACCAATGACGGCGGTACAATCACCATGCCTTTTGGGGAAGACGGAAAATATGAATTTAATGGCCATTTTGGAGCAGCTCAAATGGAAATGAAGGGCGAAGTTGATGAAGAGGAAGTAAGACTTTATATAGATTATGGTTTAGCCACTCCAGCAGAATTTGTTGGCAAAATACAAAAGGGCGCAATAGAGTGCCTAAAAAAAGATAACGGTAATAAGGGCGTTAACTTTGATTTGTGGAAATAATTTTTAAAATTCTGCTAGTTCATCATTTCATCGATATTTATAAAATTAACATCACTCGGCGGCTCAAAAAGACTGTCGTCAACAGTCGTCGGTTTACAAGTATATTCAATTCCCTCACTGGTCTCAGTTTGATCCCAAATTGAGCCTTCTTCACTAACATCAAAACACATTTTTACTCCTTGAGGCTGGTCTTCCCCCCAACTCCATAGACAATCACCCTTCACAATTACGTCCACAACTTGACCGTCTCCCCTTTTCATCTTCCCCCTCCACTGTTTACCTTTAACATAACCTTGATATTCTACTTCACCGTAACTATAAGAACATTTCAAAGGAGTGCCTAAATCAACCGCTGCTTTGAGTGCATTAAAATTATAATTCTTTGCCTTCTTCGGAGTTGAAATCTTAACTGAACTTCCTTTATTCATCAAAAAATAACCGGCAACACCAGCAACCAAAACAACTAAAATTATTGGAATAATTTTCTTCATCTTTCTCACCTCCCTTCTAAAAATCCTTTTTTATTGGAAATTTTTTATTAACCTTGTTAATTCACTTTCATCCAAACTAGAATCATTTGTTGTCAATTGATAATTATTGGTCTCAGATGTCCATAAAACCGCTTTAAGCTCCTTTGGTAAATGAGGATTTTCCCCAAATCCAAAATAACAAACCTCCCTACCGGCCATTTCCTTTTTCACACCCTCACAATCATGCGGGTACTTATTACTCTTTATTATTCGGATTGACTTATCCCCATTTGTTAATACTGTTTCATAAATTTTCCCAATGTCTGATTCTCTCATCTCTGAATCCTTAGTAATGGAGTAACCGGGTGGAAGGTAAGACTTTGATCCCCTAAATAGCTCACCAAAACCAAGTTTTTGCAAAAGATATCCCCAAACTATTATTAATAATATCCCTATAAAACCAAAAAGCACATGCCTTAATCTTCCTGTCATTAATTACCTCTTTGTTTTAGAATATCATAATAAATTAAAAGTCCTAAAAACATCTACATTTCTGCTTCCCCTAGTGCCTGTCCGCCATAAATCGCTCTTTTCAGCCGTGTATGAACCCGCCTGCCAACGCTTGGGCGTAGCGATTGCGGGCACATTGATGTTCGGACTAATTATACTTTTAAAATATTATGCTAATATGAAAATATGGAAAAACAAGATACGCCTCAGCAAAATTTAAAGCCTTCTCCAAACAAATCTAATAACCAAAATACCATATTAATAGTTTTTTTAGTTGTATTACTTCTTACCGCTTCAGGGGTTGCTTCTTACGCTTTTTATCAAAACACCCAACTAAAAAAACAAATTGCTCAATTTAAAACAACGCCTACTCCATCACCCATCT
>CAZHXO010000029.1:0-7160 GCA_964536585.1 uncultured Gammaproteobacteria bacterium | reverse complement strand
TCACCAGTTACATCAGTTGTTCTGATATAAATCTGCGGTCGATAACCACTAAAGAAGGGTGTATGTCGGCCACCTTCTTCCTTTTTCAAGACATAAATTTCAGCTTCAAACTCCGTGTGGGGAGTTAAGGAACCAGGTTCGGCTAAGACCATCCCTCGTTCAACATCCTCTTTATCTATGCCTCTTAAAAGAATACCGGCATTGTCACCAGCTTGACCAGACTCGAGCTGTTTATGGAACATTTCAATTCCGGTAACAACTGACTGTTGAGTGTCGCCCAAGCCAACTATCTCAACTTTATCTTCAAGTTTAACCTGGCCCCGCTCAATTCGGCCGGTAACAACCGTTCCTCTGCCTTTAATTGAGAAAACATCTTCAATAGGCATTAAAAACGGTTTATCTAAATCACGCTCTGGCGTAGGAATATGTTCATCAAGTGCCTCTAATAATTTTTCAATTGAAGCAATTGCTTCTTTATCCCCCTCCAAAGCCTCTTTGGCTGAACCTCTGATTATTGGGGCGTTATCACCATCATAATCATACTTGTTCAATAGTTCCCGGACTTCCATTTCAACTAGGTCAAGAAACTCTTCGTCCTCAACCAAATCTGTTTTGTTGAGATAAACAACAATTGATGGAACGTCAACCTGACTAGCTAACAACACGTGTTCCCGTGTTTGCGGCATTGGTCCGTCAGGCGCGGAAACTACTAAAATTGCTCCGTCCATTTGAGCTGCACCAGTAATCATGTTTTTTATATAGTCAGCATGACCTGGACAGTCAATGTGGGCATAGTGTCGGTTTTCTGTCTCATACTCTTGATGAGAAACAGCAACTGTTAAAATTTTGTCAGAACCCGCCCGCTCGATTCCACCTTTAGCAATCTCAGCATAGTCTTTATACTCTGCCTTATCTTGCTCAGATAAAACTTTTAAAATTGCAGCCGTTAACATGGTTTTGCCATGGTCAATGTGACCAATTGTTCCCACGTTCACATGCGGTTTCCCGCGTTCAAACTTCTTTTTGTCAGCCATAAAACCTCCTCAAAAAATTACTAATAACTAATGACTAATAATTAATAACTTATGGTTAACAATTAACTTTTAGCCATTAATCATTAATCATTAACCATTAACCATTAATAATTAGCCATTGTTTGCTAGTTGCAATTTTATCATTAGACTGCCTGATTTGCAACAACTTGCTCTTTAATATTTTCAGGCATTTCTTCATAATGCGATGGCTCCATATAAAACGAACCTCTTCCTTGTGTTAAACTGCGAATTACAGTTGCATACCCTCTAATCTCAGCTAAGGGAACTAAAGCGTTAACCACTCTGACTTTATTTCTGGTCTCTGTCCCCAAAATCTGCGCCCGGCGAGAAGACAAATCACCAATAACTTGTCCTAAAAAGTCCTCAGGAGTAGTAACTTCCAGGGTCATAATTGGCTCAAGCAAAACAGGATGGGCTCTTTTAGCTGCCTTTTTTAAAGCCATTGAACCGGCAATTTTAAAGGCCATTTCCGAAGAGTCAACTTCATGATATGAACCATCAAAAACAACCGCTTTCATGTCCACTAGTGGATAACCAGCAACAACCCCCTTCTCCATTGCTTCTTTGACTCCTTTTTCAATGGCCGGAATAAAGTTATCCGGGATAGCCGCACCTTTAATTTCTGATTCAAACTTAAACCCTTCACCGCGTTCACGTGGTTCCACTCTTAAGAGTACATGCCCGTATTGACCCCGACCCCCACTTTGGCGGATATACTGCGCTTCAGCCTCAGCAACTTGTTTGATTGCCTCCCGATAAGCAATCTGGGGAGTGCCTGTATTGACATTCAAACCAAATTCCCGCCGCATCCGCTCAACAAGGATCTCTAGATGCAGTTCTCCCATGCCAGAAATAATTGTTTGACCAGTTTCTTGGTCAACCTTGGTTTGAAAAGTCGGGTCTTCCTGCTGAAACTTATTTAAAGCAGCAGAAAGTTTTTCTTGGTCAGCTTTAGTTTCCGGTTCAATTGCCACTGAAATAACTGGTTCAGGAAACTCAATGTCCTCAAAGACAATTGGTTTATCCTCCTGACAAATAGTGTTCCCAGTAACAGAATTATCTAATCCAATAGCGGCTACAATTTCACCAGCATAAGCTTCGTCTATTCCTTCACGCTTGTCTGCATGCATTAACAATAGTCGGCCGATTCTTTGTCGTTGGCCGGTTGAGGCGTTATATACCTGGGAAGATCCCTCTAAAGTCCCAGAGTAAATTCTTAAATATGATAATTTCCCCACATGCGGGTCAGTCTGAACTTTAAACAAAAGAGCTGAAAAGGGCTGATCTTTCTCGCAAATTCTTTTCTCTTCCTCGCCAGTTTCTGGATTAATTCCCTTAATTGGAGGCAAATCTTCTGGTGACGGCAGATAATCAACAATCGCATCCAAAATCAGTTGCACGCTAACTGTCCGGCTGTCTCCTCCCATAATCGGGAAGAAAGCATTATCAATTACCCCTTGACGGACAGCTGATTTAAGTCCCTCCACCGAAATTTCTCGGCCTTCTAAATACTTCCCCAAAATCTCTTCATCTGTTTCCGCTACATACTCAATCAATTTTTCCCGATATCTTTCAACCTTTCCTTTATACTCAACCGGAATTTCAATCTCTTTCAACTCATTGTCTTCAATCCCTTCATAAAGATAAGCCTTTTTTTCAATTAAATCAATTGCTCCCCTTAAGTCATGTCCTAAGCCTAAAGGAAGCTGAATCGGCCAAGCATTGGCTCCTAGTCTTTGACGGATACTTTCTACTGAGCCGTCAAAATCAGCTCCAACTAAATTAAGTTTATTAAAAACGCATATTCTAGGTACGTCATAGCGGTCAGCCTGATGCCAAACAGTTTCTGATTGTGCCTCCACTCCGGTTCGACCGTCAAAAACCATCACTGCTCCGTCTAAAACACGAACTGAACGTTCGACTTCAGCAGTAAAGTCAATGTGGCCAGGGGTATCAATAATATTAATTCGATGATCTTGCCAAAAAGTAGTTACTGCTGCAGAAACAATAGTAATCCCTCGCTCACGTTCCTGGTCCATCCAGTCAGTTACTGTTGAGCCTTCATCAACAGACCCCAATTTATAAGTTCGCCCGGTTTCAAACAACATTCGCTCAGTTGTTGTTGTCTTGCCAGCGTTAACATGGGCAATAATCCCAATATTCCTAATCATCTCCATTGGGACGTCTCTGTTTTCGGTTACTTCAATTGGTTGTGCCATAATTACAAAAAATAAAAGGCTCTCAAAATTCTCAATTGAGAACCTTTGATCCCGTCAAAAAACAATGCGTTTAGACGGATAAATACCGCCCTTACGGGCAAAGTATTAATATGATACCATACCCAAAAATAAGAAGCAAACATTCCATAGAACCAGCCTATAGTTTCTCGATTATTGTGGCCGATCGTGCAGAATAATCAACAATTAAACCCACCAGATTTTTATCACAGAGCTTATAATTTTCTATTCAAATAAGGAAATTTAGTTATAACATTTTTTATTTTTACCAGCGGAGGTGGGAGAAGGCTTTATTGGCTTCTGCGGTTCGTTCTACTTGTTGCTTCTTAGCAAAGGCGGCACCTTGTCCTTCGGAAGCATCGATAATTTCCGCTGCTAACTTTTCTGCATAAGTATGATATTGTTTATTTGGTCTTTTCCTGGCTGCTTGAACTAACCATCTGATTGCTAAAGAGTTTTGTCTTGGCCCTCTAACCGGCATTGGCACTTGGTAAGCCGCTCCCCCAACTCTCCTTGACCGGACTTCAACTTGCGGCCGAAGATTATCCATTGCTTGATTAAAAACTGTTAGTGGATCAAGCCCCTTTTTTTCTTTAATTAATTTAAAGGCATTATAGATGTGCTTTCTAGCAATTGTTTTTTTGCCAGAAACCATTGAGCGATTAATCAGTTTAGTAACTAATTTGCTCTTATAAATTGGGTCCTTTTCTAGTGGTCGTCTTTTTACTGCTCCTTTTCTAGGCATTAGTTTTCTCCTCTGTTAACGCTGGACTATCCTCGTCAGACTCTGTTACTGCTGGTTCGGTTGGTTCAACTACCCCACTTGCTGGAGTCCCATATTTGGACCGGGCAGTTTCCCTACCTACAACTCCAGAAGAGTCATATACCCCTCTAACAATCTGATATTTAACTCCCGGTAAATCTCTGACCCGTCCTCCTCTAACTAAAACAATGGCATGTTCAGTTAAGGTATGTCCTTCACCAGGGATATAAGCGGTAATTTCTCTTCGATTAGATAACCTAACTTTAGCTACTTTTCTTAAAGCAGAATGCGGCTTTTTAGGGGCCATTGTTTTCACTAAAGTGACTACACCCCTTTTTTGTGGTGACTTAATATCAGTCATATCACTTTTAATGGTGTTTAACTTGCCCTGCAAAGCCGGGCTTTTGTCTTTTCTTTTTGGTTTTTTACGTCCTTTACGGACTAATTGATTAATGGTTGGCATCGGTTTTTATTATAACACACCTACTTAAACTTACTCTAATTTTGCCCGCTTTGAATCAGTGGGGATTAAACGGCCAATAATTACGTTTTCTTTAAGCCCAACTAGATCATCCACTCGCCCTAAAATTGCCGACTTAGTTAAAACATTACTCGTATGCTGAAATGAAGCGGCTGATAACCAAGAATAAGTGTTCAAAGCGGCCTTAATCAAGCCTAAAATCA
Organism: uncultured Gammaproteobacteria bacterium; assembly: GCA_964536585.1. GTDB lineage: Bacteria > Patescibacteriota > Microgenomatia > UBA12405 > JAHJSD01 > CAZDJQ01. Next base: position 2,421 of record CAZHXO010000029.1, on the reverse strand, counting down.
CTCGTTTGCCTCGAGCTGGCTCACCGTCTTCTTCTTTAACTTTTTCATTAGTTTCAGAATAAATCGGTTTCTCTATGTACTCGCCAATTAAGAAATCAGTGTCGCCGGGGTCAGTAATCTTTACCCGACTGCTCATTTCCCTAATTAAAGTCTCAAAATGCTTATCGTGAATTGCTATCCCCTGAGACTCATAAACGTTTTGAACCTGATCAAGTAAATATAGCTGAGCTTTACGAATACCACAAACTTCTAACACTTCCTCAACATCCATCGGCCCGGTAGATAATCTGGTTCCTTTTTTCACCTTTTGACCATCTTTAATTAACAGTTTAGAAGTCAATGGCACATTATAAGAAACACTGCGCTTTCGTTTACCCTGTTTGCCTTTAATTGATATCTGATAACCCTCCTCAGTTTCCTTAATCTGGGCCTGACCAGAAATCTCAGCTATTGGAGCTTTAATTTTGGGGGTTCGAACTTCAAGCAGCTCTTCCACTCTTGGCAATCCCTGAGTTACGTCTTTGCCGACAACACCGCCGGCATGTTTAGTTCTCATTGTTAATTGTGTTCCCGGTTCACCAATTGATTGAGCAGCAATAACTCCAACTGCGGTGCCGAGCTCAACTTCTTTCCGGGTAGACATATCCCAGCCATAACACTTTGCACAAACACCATATTTTGTTCGGCAATACAACGGCGAACGGATAGCAACTTCATCAACCTCGTGCTTATTCATCAAGTCAATCACTTCTTCATTAATAACTTCACCGGCCTTAGCTAATACCTTTCTTGTCCCTGGTTTATTAACCTTTTCTGCTAAATACCTGCCCAAAATACGTTTCTCAAACGCTTTTTCTCGATTTGTTTTTCTTTTAATGACTAATTTTCTAGTTGTGCCACAATCTTGTTCGCGAACCAAGCTACTGTGAGCTACATCAACCAACCGTCTAGTCAAATAGCCAGCATCAGCCGTTTTTAAAGCAGTATCAGTTAATCCTTTTCGTGAACCTCTTGCCCCAGTAACATATTCAAAAACAGACAAACCCTCCCTAAAGTTAGATTTGGTTGGCAGCGGGACAATCCGGCCTAAGGGATCAACAACCAAGCCCCGCATCCCCGACACTTGCTTAATCTGCTCTCTCGATACCCGCCCAACACCAGCATCAGAAATTATTTTAATCGGATCGTCTGAAGAAAACCGTTGCCAGGTTAAATCAGCAATTTTTTCAGTAGTTTCAATCCATAAGTCTTGGATTTTTTCCTCTTTTTCGTCTTCAGTAATCAACCCCTCATGATAATAACCTTCAATTTCACTTGCTTGCTGACCGGCTTTATCAATAAGTTTTTGTTTACTTGGTAAAAGTTTACAATCAAATATTGACGGCGAAACACCAGAATAAGTGCCAGCGTAAAACCCTAACCGTTTCATGGCATCAATGAGGTCAACAACTTTTGTTTTTTCCCAATTATCAAAGGCCAAAGAAACCAATTTCTTAATTTTTGGCGAATCAACTGGCTCATTGACAAAACCCAATCCTTCAGGGATTTTCTGATTAAAGATAATCCTGCCGACCGTAGTAACTGTTTGTTTGTTGTCAATTAAAACCCCAATATATTGCCTAAGCTCAATATCGCCCCCCTGCCAAGCCATAATTGCTTCTTGGCAATCAGCATACCAATTAATATCCTCTTTTATTTCTTCGGGGTTTTTGCCTTGGTCTTGCTCACAAACTGAAGTTAGATAATAACAACCAACGACCATTTCTTTAGTTGGGATATCTATTGGCCGACCACTAGCTGGTTTTAGCAGATTGTAGTCAGGGAGCATCAATTCCTTAGCTTCTTGTTGGGCTTTATCTGATAAGGGTAAATGAACCCCCATCTGATCTCCGTCAAAATCAGCATTAAAGCCCGAACAAATACAAGGCGGAATCTTTATTGCTAAAGAATCTACTAAGAGTGGCTTGAATGCTTGAATTGATAATTTGTGTAATGTCGGTGCCCGATTAAGCAAAACATATTTATCCCTGACAACCTCTTCCAGAATTTCAAATACCTCAGATGGTTCTTTGTCAACGTAATTTTTAGCACTGCGAATATTAGGCGCCAATCCGCGCAAAATCACTTCTCTAATCACAAATGGCCGGAACATTTCCAAAGCAATTTTTTTGGGCAAGCCACACTCATTCAGCCTCAACTTTGGCCCAACTGCAATTACACTCCGGCCTGAATAGTCCACTCGCTTACCAAGAAGATTACGTCTAAATCTGCCTTTTTTACCTTGGAGTAAATCAGCTAAAGAGCGCGGAGGGCGTTTAGAATAGCGTTTGCGCCGAGAGCTTTTAGTCGCATCAATTAGCATATCAACTGATTCTTGAAGCATTCGTTTTTCATTTCTTAAAATTATTTCTGGTGCTCCTA
>CAZHXO010000028.1:0-7368 GCA_964536585.1 uncultured Gammaproteobacteria bacterium | reverse complement strand
CTCAGTTTATCCCTTCTTTTAAATCAGCCAGAAATTGAGCGATTTTAGCCGGAACTTTTATTCCCGTTGCTTTCATAAAACCATTAAACTGCGGTGAGCGGTTAACCTCGAAAATAAACGGTTGATTGTCAGTTTGGCGCAAAACAATATCCACGCCAGCAAATGACAAATCTACTGCTTTCGCCGCCTGGACAGCTATTTCTGCTATTTGGGGAGAAAGATTTTTTACTGCACTTGCTTGCCCCCCGCGAGAAACATTGTTTCTAAACTGGTCGTTTGTCCGTTCACGTCTTATTGCCCCCAAAGCTCGATCGCCTAAAACTAAAATCCTTAAATCGCCTTGATTAGGAATAAATTCCTGGGCAATAAAGCGTTTATTCTGCTTTTTTTCTTGGGGTTTTAATTTAGCTAAAGCTTGGTTTAAGTCATCTTTATTTTCAATCAAATAAACATTTTCTCCATGACTACCACCGCTTCTTTTAACTACTGCTGGGAAACCTAAATGATTAGGAATCTCTGATTTAAGTTTTTCTAAATATCCCCAAACTGTCCTTGGAACAGGCAAACCAGCTTTTTTTAAAGCTAAATTCTGGGCAAGTTTCAAACCGTAGTAACGCTTTAAACTCACTGCTAACGGGTCGATTACCTTTATTTTTCCTTTTTCTAGTTCTTCTTTCAAATAAGTAGTAATTAAAGTTACCAGTTCCCATCGGGCTCCAATCAAACGGAAAAAAATAACTTTATACTCTTTTAAATCATGACCATTCCACAATAGTTCTGCTGGCTTGCCTTCTGCTTCCAGACGATAGACTAATTGTTTATAATTACCAAAGTGCGCCTGGTGACCAAGTTTTTCTAACTCATGTTTAATTGATCTTAAATGAGAAGAAATAGCACCGCCAAACAAGACTAAAATTTCCGGCTTCGGTGACATTTAATCAACCTCAATTAAAAAACCTTTTAAATCCTGCCTGCCAATTAAAAATTTTGTTTTTAAATTACTCCGGTCAGTAACATTGACTTCACTACTTATTTTTTCTCCTTTTAGCCAAAAATCAACCGGAATAATTGGCCGGCGGTCGCCTTCTCCAATTGAAGATTTATAATGACGGTGATAAAGAACATTATCCTCTTCCAATAAACCTAATTTTCTGGCTAATTCTTTATCAATTGAACTCCGATAGGCACCGGTATCCGCCTTTGCCAACAATTCGATTTTCCCGTGGCTGTTGCCGCTGGCTAACTTCACCGGTTCAACTACCCTGATTACCTTCTTACCCTTTTCATCCAACTTAACTTTAGCGGCAAATTCTTCACCAAACAATGCCCGGGCAATTCTAACTCCATGTTTAACACTTCTTACTGAAACCCCCTCCACCCGTTTTAAACGTCGTTTTAAACCCGCTCGGTTACAAATTTGGATTGACAACCCGGGCCGGGCATTTAACTCTAAAACCATTGGGCCTTTTTCCTTATCCAGGACAACATCTACTCCTAAAAACTCAAGGCCGGGAACAGCTTTTTGGCAACGGATTGAAGTTTTAAGTACCTTTCTCCAATCAGGAATCTTTATCCCGTTAACCTTAACTTTTTTCTTACGACGATAGTCATAGATTTTCTCAACCGGATTATTATATTTAACACCGTAAGTAGTTATCCCCGTAGCTAAATCAATGCCCAGACCAATTGCCCCCTGGTGCAGATTCGCTTTACCCTCTGATTCCTCCTGAGGTAAACGCAGCATTGCCATCACCGGAACATAATTAAAAACAATAACGCGAACATCCGGAGTGCCGGATTTAGTAAACCGCAAGAACTTAGGATGAATCTTAATTCTCTCCTCGACTAAGACTTGATCGGATTTTCCATAAAGACTAAATCTTCCTTCTAAAATATCAGAGCAGTGAAGTCGCAAATCAGAAATATTGATCTTTTTCCCATTCATCAAATACCATTCAGCGGCCCATTTTGCCCTTTTTTTGACAACCAACACACCACGTCCGCCAGAACCAGAAGCAGGCTTAATCACAAAATTACCTTTCAGCTGTTCCCAACTAAAATCCCTTATCTCCTGCTGATTTTCTAACAAACCTAATACCCGGGGAACACAAATTTTGTTTTTACTTAAAACTTTTTTAGTTTCTAATTTAGAATCAGCCATTCTACGTCCCTTACTAGAATTTTGTCTTAAGTAAAACCAAATCCGCGAATTCGCCCCTAAAATATCCTCATAATTGCTCATAGCGTAATTTGTATTTTATTAAATAACTATTAACTTATTCTTCTTCACTTCTCAATGCAGCTTGAAAACGACGGTACTCAAGAAGCCGGAAACCTGTATATCGGCCCACAGCTAAACTAATAGCCAAAGTAGCCAGCAAAGATAACTCGGGATGAAGCAAAATCAACTTTTGAAAAGGAGGCCAACTAATAACCATGGTTGCTAGACTGGCCAAGAGTAGAGTAACTATTGTTCTCCTCACCGCCACCCGCCGGCTCCGCCGCCGCTGAATTCGAGTATGTTCTTCTGCCAATAAAATTAAAAGTAGCAAGGGGAAAATTGACACTTGCTTAAGGTGAAGCAATGAAAATCTTGGCCCCAAAGCAGTCAAAAGAAATGTTCCTAAAGAAACCACCCATAGGGTTAAAGATCGGCGCGGCCAATAGTGAAGCTTTATTTTATAGAGCAACTTGCGCGCTATTAAGGTCAACAAAAGAATAACCATAAACAAAATTAAACCGCCAACGATTCCTGTCACCCAAAAGGCGACCATGACCATCGCCGGGACAAATATTCCATAACCTTTTAAGCCAAGCAAATAATGAAAAATATCTGCAGTAGCCCCGACTAAAGGAAGAAAAAAAATCATCAAAATTGTTGTCGCTGGAACTCCTTGGTCAATAGCTTTTCGCAGGGTATGTTTTAAAAAATTAGTTATAGAAAGAGGACCTAATTCCTGATCATTAAGGTCCTGTAATAAACGTTCTTCGGTAAAGCCTCCAAATGGTTCTGTTAAGCTTTTTCTTAATTCCTGAGTCATCCAGCCTTGAACCTGGTCTGCTGCTTGCAAATCGCTGGTCAGAAGAACAAACCCGAAGGCAACAAAAAAAATCAAGCTAGCAAAACCTAGCCAATAGCGGTGAATTTTGCCTTTAAAAAACATAATGAATTATACCGTTTATTTATTTATTTATCAACCAGAACATCCTATAATTTTCTAAAGATGGTCAGAGCGTGAATCGTGTTAATTTTGCTATTTTGAAAAGCTTTGGCACAAGATAATAAGGTTGACCCGGTAGTTGTAACATCATCAAAAAGAACCAAATTTGAGCCGGCATTAACAGCTTGAAAGTTAACTTTAAAAGCTTGTTTTAGATTATTTTTCCGAGCAGGAAAAGACAGTTTAGTTTGAGACTTAGTCCATTTTATCCTCCTAACCAAATTGGTTTGATAATTCAAATCTAATTGCTGACAGACATCAACTACTAATTCACTGGCTTGATTAAACCCCCGATGTAATTTTTTAAACGGATGCAGAGGGACAGGGACAAAAATAAACTTATTTTTACGCCAGTAGTTGACTATTTTGCTTTTTTCCAATCCACTCGCTAACAACTTAACTAAAACCCCTTTTAATCCCCTAACCTGGTTATATTTATAATCTTGAAGCATCTTGTCTAAAGGCGGTTGGTAAGCATAGAGACTGATTAATCTTTTAATTGAAGAGTTCGGGCGGGGGCAAAATTCTTGTTTTAAAAGTCTGACTTTTATTTGGCACTCAGAGCATAAATATTCACCGGGTAGAGCGCACCGGTAACATTTAATAGGAAACAGCCAGTCAATTAAAAACACTAGTTCCATTATAATATGCTTAACTGCTATTAGTGAATAGCGAAGAAAGAATAAAAATGCTCAAAAAAATCGTTTATAACTCGGGAGTCCAGCTGGTTGGCAAAATTGCCCAGCTTGTCAGCTCAGTAATTGCCGCTGCCTTGCTCACCCGACACTTGGGGCCGGCTGGCTACGGCCAATATACCCTAATTATCGCCTTAACCACCTTTCTAGTAACAATTGGCAACTGGGGAACCCAGATTATTGGGGTCAGAGAACTCTCAACCACTAAAAAAAGGTCAAGATTGTTCTCTTCCCTTATTATTTTGCGTTTTATTTTAGCTGGCATTGCGATTGGTTTGGGGACCGTATTCATCTTATTTTCCCCAATTTTTAAGAATGTTCAACAATTAGGTTTGCTAAGTTTGATTTTAGTCTTTGCTCTGATTATTGAAACTTCATTTAACGTTATTTTCCAAAGTTTACTCAAAATGGACCGTCGGGCTCTAATCAATATCATCAGCAGCTTTTTGTTTTTAGGCTTTACCTTTTTCTTTTTAAAGTTAAATTTTCAGTTACTTGCCCCCCTAATTAGCTGGATAATCACTAGAAGTGTGACTATTTTATTAGCCTATATTCTCAGTAAAAAATTAATTCCTTGGAATTGGAAACCACAAAAGAAATTAGTAAAACAACTTTTTATCCAGTCACTACCTTTAGGAACTTTGCTTGTTTTATCCACTGCTTATGACCAAGCAATTGATTCCTTTGTTATCCAACAATATTTAGGTGAACAACAAGTGGGTTTTTACGGATTAGCTTATAAAATATACAGTAATTTGGTTTTACCTGCTTACTTTTTAAACAACAGTTTATTCCCATTACTGGCTAAGAAAAAAAACTTCAACCAGATTTTAGTTACCGGCATAAAATTAAGCTTACTGGGATTAGTTGGTTTAGTCCCTTTAACTTATTTTAGTGCGCCTAAAATTATTCCTCTTTTGGGCGGTAATCAATTTTTTGCTTCCATAGAAATATTACAAATCCTTAGCCTCTCACTAGTATTCGCCTATATAAATCACTTAACTGGATTCAGCTTAGTGGCCATCAATAAACAAAAAACATCTTTAAAAATCGGGGTTTTAGCCTTAGTTTGGAATTTAGGTCTTAATCTTTATTTCATACCTAAATTTGGCATTAGATCAGCTGCTTGGATTACAGTCACTACTGAAGGATTAACTACACTTTTCTCCAGTCTGTTTCTCTATAAATATTTAAAAACTAATAATTAAGTTGTGACAAATGCTATACTATACAACCATGAAAGACAAAATTCCAGAACCAGAAGATGAGGAAAAGGCGGCTTCTCAGATAAATTCTGAAGTAATTGACCTTATCAAAAAAATATTCTGGGCAAAAGAACAGGAACAAAAAGCGAAACCAGCGACTATTTACGTTGATGAAATAGCTTCCAAACTAGCAGTTTTTTACGAGAAAATAAGAAAGATTACTGATTGGAAAGAAGAGCATCTACTTCGCCGGGCGGCAATCGAGCGAATTTTAAAAAGGAAACTGATCTCAGAAATCTCCGGGGTAAACCTATTACCAAACGCTCAGCCTGAGAAAATTGCCGAACCGCTCATCAAAGAACTCATAAGAGGAGGGCATTTCCCTAATGACAGTATTCCCCGCGAAAAAATAGGCCATGTTGAACAGAGTTTAGGAAAATACATTTATTTGATGGAAAATAATCCGCTTACCACCTCAACGCAAGTGAAAAAGAAAATTAATTTATATAACTGGATTATTGAAATTGTTGCTTGTGAAATTGAAGAGATTTTAGACCCGGCTTGGAAAGAAAATTTTCTCCTTAATTTTATGGCCAGAGCAATGAATAAAAGAATACAATTAAGCCCAGAAATTGAATTATCACAACAAGAAAAAGAACAGCAAATATACATTGCCGTCCAAAGGAGTTTATTTAACCTTGACGACGGCATAATCACCTATCATCTTCTAAAAGTCAATCATCCTGACTGGATAAAAAACAACCAAGAAACTTATCAAGCCTTCAGCAATAGAATTATTAATATTTGGGCCAAAATTAAAAATGACCTTAATCACCCATTCGGGAATAAGTTTAGAAAAATATGTGAAACCTACGATACTGTTTATTTAATTCTAGGTGATATTCTAAAAAAACAAAAAGACCTTAATCAAACCCTTGAAAAATTCAGCCGCCCCAAACTCCTCGCTAAATTAATTAAAACTGCTTACCAAGAAAGATTGTCTACTTTAAAAGGGCGTTTAGTGAGAGCGGCTGTTTATTCAACTTTATCAATTTTAGTTGCCAGTGCAGTGTCACTTTTTATTGCTGAAATCCCACTAGCCAAACTTTTCTACGGCAAATTCATGCCGCTGGCTATTATCGTCGATCTTTTACTTCCCGCCGCAGTCATGTTCCTATTAGTCATTATCATCCGTTTGCCGCCTGAAGAAAACGAGGAAAAAGTGATTGAAGAAATTAAAAAAGTTGTTTACCAGCAAGATGAACCTGATATCTACGAGATCAGAGAGCAGAAAAGAGGGTTTTTTGCCAAACTCTTCATTAGCCTTTTGTATGCTTTTACCACCTTCATTTCTATTGGATTGGTCTTTTTTCTCTTCTACATCGCCAGGGTACCGGTTACTTCACTTTTTGTTGATACTTTAAACGTATCAATGGTTGTCTTTGCCGGCCTGCTTATTAGACAGCGAGCCAAAGAGCTAACAATTAAAGAAAAAACTACTTTTTGGCAATTCCTTCTTGATGTTCTTTCCGTTCCCGTTGCTAAATTAGGACAATGGCTATCTAACAAATGGAAGGAGTACAACATTGTCAGCGTTTTCTTAACGGTTTTGATTGATATGCCTTTTAGCTCATTAATCAAGTTTATTGAGGACTGGAATTCATTTATAAAAGAAAAAAAAGCCGAACTCCACTAATACCGACCATCAATGATTCATAAGCGTCATTCTGATCAATCTATGTTATACTGAAACAAATGTTGAAAAAAGAACGATTAGAAATCAGTAAAATCGGCGAAGTTAAAAAAAAATCTTTGGAAGTTGAGCCAACAAAAGAGCTAGATTCTCTGCTGGAAAAGGTAGAAAAAAAAGAAATTTACTTATCCAAACCTGTCAAAGATGATCAAACTGGCCAGGTTTTAGTTACCGCCCCTTCGGCTAAACAACATAAAATCATTTTACCCCTAGACAGACAAGAAATGGCCTATGGCCTCAAACAAAAAGTTGATGAAGCAATCCGCTGGCTAGCTGAATGGTGCTTAAAATTAATTAAAATAAACCCGCAAGGAGTTATCCTCCAAGAAAAGCAAAATGATAGAACAAGCAATCAACCAACTAATTAATACTGTTACCTATTATGCTTTAGTCCTTTTTATTTTTTTAATAATTTTAGCTGGACTGGGATTGCTGGCCTATGGCTTTATTCTTTGGTGGCGCTGGCGTAACCGAGAGGAAAAAGCTTTAAATTA
>CAZHXO010000027.1:0-7588 GCA_964536585.1 uncultured Gammaproteobacteria bacterium | reverse complement strand
TCCGCCTTAGGCTTTGGGCCAATAATTCGATGTTTCTGATAAAAGAGGTTAAACTTTTGAGCTAAATCAAACAAATATTGGCATAAATGATGGGGACCAAAATTTTCAGCCGCAGCAATCAACAGCTCGGGAAACTGATAAAACATGCGCAAAAGAGCAAGTTCTTCATTGTTGCATTGCTCAATTGTTATATTGTTAAATTGCCTGCCCGCCTGAATGGCTTGGCTTTCGGCGGGTTCTGATTTCCGCAAGACGCTTTTGGCTCGAGCGTAAGTATATTGCAAATAAGGACCGGCGTAGCCTTCTAAAGAAAGCATTTGCTCCCAGTCAAAAATAATCTCTTTTTGCGGCTCCTGTTTTAAATCATTAAATTTCACCGCCCCAATACCAACAGCTTTAGCGATTTTCTCTTTTTCCTCTCTTGACAAATTTTTGTCAATTTTACTTTTTTCAATCATTTTTTCTGCCCGCTCAATTGCCTGAGTCAGCACTTGGTCTAAAGAAATACTTTTTCCTTTTCGAGTCGACAGCTTGCCTTCTTGGCTGCTAATCAGCCCGTGAGCAACGTGGATCAAGTTTTCTTGGCTGATATAAGCCAGCTTTTCAGATAATTTAAACACCTGTTTGAAATGGAATTTTTGTTCCTGACCAACTTCATAAACAACCAAATCCGGTTCCCATTTTTCTTTCCTAAATTTCAAAGTGGCTAAATCCCGAGTTAAATAGGTAGTTGCCCCATCGGATTTAACAATCATTGCCGGCGTGTCAAACCCGTCAATCTCCACTACCTTAGCTCCTTGACTCTCCCTAATCAACTCCCTTTCCTCCAAGTCCTTAATTACTTTATCCATCCAGCCATTAAAAAAATAAAAAGCTTCACCATAAGCATTATCAATATCCACTCCTAATAACTTATAAACCCGGTCAAACTCTTTCAGGCTGATATCAACACAAACCTGCCAAATCTTTTTTGCTTGTTTATTTGCCTGTTCCAGCTTTTTAAACCACTCTCTTGCCTTATCTTCCAGTTGTGGATTTTCCTCAGCCTGTTGATGAAACTTAATATAAAGTTTTTCTAAATCGGCAATAGTCAAATTCTTCAAATCCTGGTCCCACCATTCTTTTATGGCGACAATTAATTTGCCAAACTGGGTTCCCCAATCGCCTAAATGGTTATCACCAATTGTTCGCCAACCAAGTATTTCATACAAATTATAAATTGCCTGGCCAATGTTGGTTGACCGCAAATGACCAATTCCAAACGGCTTGGCAATATTTGGCGAAGAATAATCAATAACCATTGTTTCTCCCTGGCCAATCTCAGCCAAAGTCCGCTTAAACTTATCTGGGTGCAAAAATTTTTCGGCTTGGGCTAAAAGAAAGTCTTTATCTAAAAAGAAGTTAATAAAACCGGGCGGAACGACCTCCACGCGGTCAATGATTAATGATTGATGATTGATGATTGATGATAGTTTTTTAACAATTAATTCTGCTAATTCCAACGGAGATCCAACTTTTAACTTTTCACTTTTAATTTTCAACTCATCAAACTTGGCCATAGCTAGATTTGACGCATAGTCACCATGGTCAGGATTTACGGGGTGCTCTAAATAAATTTCATCAGCACTGATTTCCGCTCCCAGCTTTTCACAACTAGCCGCCAAAATCTTTTTAACTTTTTGTGCCGCCAACCAATCTGGCTTATTAAGGACAACTTTATTCATGAGGTTAGTATAGCAAACAAGTGAAAAATCAGGACCGGGAGAAGTTATTTTTATTCTGCCGCTCTCTTTTCTTCTTTCTATTCTCCATTCTTTTTAAAATTTCTTCGGCTTTATTCTCATGACTCCTAAAAGGCACTGGGTTGGAATTGGAAATACTCCTCTCCCAACCGGGGCGATAATCCTGATTATGTTCAATTGGACTCATTTATTTTTTTCTTTTTTTATACCAAACCAGAATGCCAATAATGGGAACTAAAATCACACTGTAAACAGCCAACCAAATTATCCCTCTTCCTACTCCTCTTAGAGTCCTTACTAAAGAACGAACTGCTTTTCTGAAAACAACTTTTGGCCTAAAAACGTCATCTTCAGGCAGGTAGGGTAAACTTAATTCATCCGAAGATAAATGAATGGTCAACTTTGCATTCTCGGCTGTCTTTTCTAAATATTCCTGCCTGCCCTTAATGGCATCAATCCGGTCCTGAATATTAATCAGCTCACGCTGAACCTGTAAAATATCTTCAACTTCTGTTGCCTGGTCTAAAATATTCTCAAATTTTTGTTTAGTTTCATCTAAAACCCTTAACTTTTCCTCCAAATCCTCATACTGATCAGTCACGTCCCGGCCTTGCAAATTTTGAGAAGTAACTTTAGCCGCTAAATCACTAACATAAGCTATTGTCTCCTCCAGCTGGTCAACTGGCACCCGAACTACTATTTGAGCATAAGGTTGTTCCTGCGGTCGGCTAATCGATGAAGACACCATGTACCCGCCCTTTTCTTCAATCTCAGCTAAAATTTCATCGACACTTTTTTTAACCTCTTTTACCACTGCTGAAATCTGGGAAGTTTTAACCACCATCCGCTCTTCAACCTCAGGCTGAGGAGCTGACTCTGGTGAAGGAATTCCTACCTCGGTTGATACTCCTCCTCGACCAGCAGGAGTTGATAATTGGGAAGTGGAATAATCAGATCTAGGCTGAGCGCCAGGAAGAAGGCTTTTAAGAATAAAATAAGCTACAACTAATAATAAAATGCTGGTTAATTTGTTTTGTTTTATCCAGCCAATAATTTTTTTCATCTAATTTTTAGTTTAGACATAATTAAATTAAAAATCAATACAAAAATTGTTTCATATGCATCGACGATCGTCGCCGCTTGTGGGAAATCATTTTTTATATTTTTATTATTTTATGTACATAATTTTATAATTGCTTACCAGCTGCCACCACCACCACCACCAAACCCGCCACCAGAACTGCCCCCGCTGGAAAATCCTGATCGGCCAGACCAGCTTGAACGGCCTGATGGCCGTGCAGAAAGACTGGAAACGGCCAGGCTATTAAAATTCTTCATTTGCTGGTTTAAATTGGCCGCGGTGAAGCCATGGACATACTCCGGTGGTTTAACCCCAAGCTCAGCCATATCTTTGGCCAATTGACCAACCACACCTAGAGAAATTGCCAAAGGCAAAATCTCCTGCAGGAACAAATGTTTTTCAGCAATTTCCTGTCGCCATTTACCTTTGCCCAAATAGTATTTCAATCCCTTAGCTTGACGATGTAATGAATAACCCCAAGCAGTTTTACGGGGCATAAAACCAGCTAAAATAACACTGATTACCGAACTGGCAACAGCAACAAATATCGGCCAAGTGTTAGAAGTCGAACCGACAAAAAAAGTTAATAAACCAAACACTAAAACCGCCAGCCCAATTGCCACTGCCAACCATTTTTTCCTCACTCGATCAGGAGAATTTGGGAAAGCTTTTTCTTTTACCAGCGACTGGTAAAGCTTTTTTTTAAATTCATCCAGATACTGATAAAACTCATTTTTAAGCTCTGAAATTTTAATCTCGTTTTTTTCCTTAAATAGTTTTTCCATTAAAAATATTTGATAATCAGTTAATTCCTTATCTGCCTCCTCTCTCTTTCTCAACCGGTAATCATCAGTTACAAAAAGACCTTTTTGCTTAATCCGGTCAAGATGCAAATAGCCCAACCGGCCCAACTCAATAATTTCAGCCACTACATCCCGCAGGTGAACTTGCTCATCAATAATTGTCCCTACTTGGGCCGGAGTCAGGCGGTCAATTGGATGGTAAACCATAGGCAAATGTTTACGGACCAAGGGATTAACTGACTTTGTTTCTTTATCCTCAGCTGGGAAATAGACGTTGTCGGAAAGATAACGCTTATCCCGGCCTTTTTTCCACCAAAAGCCAGCCATAACAAACAGCGGCAAAACTGCCAGACCATATCCCCAATTATCGCCAACTGTCCATAACAGCCTTTGCCAAAAGCCAGGAAATTGTAAATCATTATTTTTATCCAGCCCAATAACAATTGTAAAATCTTGACCTTGACCAACAGCTTTTTTAGTTTCAAAGACAACTTGCGATTTAGTGGACTCAACTTGCTGACAATTCTGTTGTTTAGAGCCTGCTAGACCGGCAAAGCACTTAGTTTGGCTTATTTCAGCATAATCACTCGTTACCACCACCGAAGCCCTCTCTATTGGCGTATCCCACTCCGAGCCGGTCACATTCCAGTAGAGTTCGTCATAATCATCATCGCGCTGAATAACTCGCTTAAGAACATATTTAATAAAATAGGTTCTTTCTCCACTAACTGTTTTATCAGGCTGGCCAATTTTTAAATTTTTGGACTGGTTTAAATCACTTACCTTTACCGCGACCTGTTCTCCTTGATCATCTTGAACAGAAATTAAATTAAAATTCGTCCTCAAGGTTCGACCATTAGTGGTATAAACAACCGGAATAACTCGAAAGATGCCGTGTCGAGGCTGATTAAAACTAACTTTAATTTTTTCTTCCACTGTTATCGAAGCATCTTGGTTAATTTCAATTTTGGCTTGAAACTCATTTATTTCATAAGGCGAGAGCGGAGTCTGGCCCCAAACAAAATTAGGAAAGTAAAAAAGTATAAGCAGGAAAAGCAAAAACTTCTTGGTCATAAAATAATTATACCTTAGATAAAACTTGTCAAAATTTTTAAATCTTACTGCCACCTGTTTAGTCTTATAGTATTGATATACAGGTGTGTTTTTGATATGATTTAGCTATCAAATAATGTTCCTGCCTACCACTAGCGGTGGGCAGAGAGCTTTTTGAGCACATTTACAACCCAAAGAGTTAGAAAAACTTCTTTTTAAAAAAGGCAGCCCTCCCCCGAAAAAGGTATTTTTGGCAATAAAAAACTTGTTGTCAGGAATACCTTTTTCGGAAAGGGCAAGCGGGACGCGATCTTCGTGGCCGTTCCAACTCATATTGGAATCAAACGATGATTGGGTTCGCCCGCACAACCAGGACTGCTTTCAAGCAGTACAGTGACCAAGCTTGAAGGTGTGGTTTCCGGAACACACTTTTAAAGCTCCACTGTAAAACTGGGCGGCACAGTATCGAAAGAACTGTTGTCCGTAAACAGCCTAATGCCACTCCCAATGGCTTAAGGCGGGATCTGTCAAGATCTGAATGGCGACAACAAGAGGGAAAGTCATCCATCCGCTTCCGGAAACGGAAACATGGAAGATAAAAACTTGTTGAGCAATGGCCGTTGCCTGGCCGAGCGGATAAACGGTTCCGCAGCGAAAAGAAAAAACAAAACCCTTTTAAAGGGTGGCTATCCTCAGAGGAGGAAATAAGATGTCTCGCAAGCTCGTAGGTCTGACTGTACTTCTCGTAATTGCGCTCACCCAAGTTGTACCGGCCCTTGCGAACGACCAGGTGAGAATAGAAGCTGGTGGCGACACCAGTGAGTGCGAGCCAGAGTCACCGAACGAGTGGCACTGGGTCATCAACCAGGTGGATCCTCCGAGCATGTGTCCGGAGGAAATCTACGTCAACTGGAGCGACGGTGAGGAAACCGTTCCGCTCCAGAAAATCACGGGTAAAACATGTCACTACGTGACCGACAGTCACGGGTGGGAACCCAACGTATATCTCGGAGCTTATGCCTACATCGACCCCGCGTGGGTTGAAGGTAACGGACAGTTCGTCCTCTCGCACCGACCGTGCGACGAGGAAGAAGAGCCTTGTAAGCCGTCCCTGAAGGTCTGCAAATACAACGACCTGAATGGAAACGGCAACAAGGACGCTGGCGAAACTCTTATCTCTTGGGGATACACCCTTGAGATCAACGGTCAAGAGTCCCACATCACCTCACCTGATGGAGATTGCAAAAGCATTGAGCTGGATGAAGGCGATGTGTGGTCAGTTATCGAAGACACCAAATCGGGTTGGGAATCAACTACCCCGACTGGTGTCAATGGTACGGCCCAATGCTCCGAGCAAGTGGCGATCTTCGGCAACAAAGAGCAACCACCCACCCCGGAAACGGAGTGCGTGGACCTGCAAGCCGACATGGATCTCTCTAAGGTGGAGAAGGGCGACACCGTCAACTTCACCATAATCGGGGAAAACGAAGACGGCTACCGAGCTGAACTTAACGGGTCAAAGTTAACGGAGGGATCGGCAACCTTTGCCTACACCTTCGAAAACTACGGGAAGTTCAGTTTCCAGGCGTACGTCCTTGGCCCAGAAGGATGGGTCAACGGACCTCAGTGCGCTGAAGTCGTCAACATTAAGCCCGAAAAACCCGAGCCGTGGCTGACTAGCGTCGGCTTCGGAGCATTCTGCCTGGAAGCGGGAGGAAACTGGACCCCCTTAGACGGGGCCCAGCATGGCGCGTTCATAACCGCCACCCTCACCGGTCCGAGCACTGTGCCTGTTTGGGAAGGCCCAACAGGAGTCACTGGGTTCACGAGCCGCTACGAGGCACGGATAAACACCGTGGACTCAATGACCGCCTCGAACGATATGGGCTTCCCCTTCCTTGGGTACTATGAAGTAGCCCAACTGAAGGATAGACCTGACAACTGGCTGAAAAACCCAGGCAGTGCCGCTTGGCCGGTCAGCTTCCCGCAAGGCCTTTCGGCTGAAGGGGATTACAAAACCTTCGTCGGACTCTTTGATTGCCGCAACGGCGGCGACCAGGAGGATGATGACGAGGAAGTCGGCAAAGGCTTAGGAAGGGCCAGCGGGACCTCTGCCGAGATAGTCAATGTACTGACCATCCAGGGATACGAAGGGGTTCCAGTTATACAGCTGGAAGACTGGAATATCCTACCGAGCAACGGAATGTTCGGATTAAGCCCCGACGAAAGGATCATAGAAGCCCACTTGGATACTCCAAGGGGCAAACCGGACGTAGGATCGCAAATCAAGGCCATGGAAATAGGTCAACTCGCCGGATTCGGCGAAGAGACCTATATCGCCATAGATCGCTTCCAAATCCCCCAAAGGGACACTGGAAACGATCTCCAGCAAATCGCTGCAGGATTATCATCGGGGCAACGAGCCCTAGTGACCTGTGGCGGAAGCTGGACAGGGACAGCGTACTCTCACTTGACGGTTGTCATCCTGACCCCGTCAAGCTAGCGATTTTTTCTTCCCTCCCTGATGGGAAAGTTGCTCACAGAAGAATTTGTGAGAAATCAGGGTGTGCTAACCTGGCACATAAAACTCAAGGATTAAGTAGTAGAGATTGCTAACAAGCGAGGGAACGGGACAATCGCGTCCTGTTCCCTCCTTGATAAAAATAGCCCTATTGGGCTAGCAAAATTCTACTACTAAAAAAACTCTAACTCTTTGGGTCATTACAACTTCATCAGAATTAAGTATAATCTCCACTTACTAGTAACTGTCAAATATAAAACTTAATAATCGGGTTATTTATCCGGATGGTTCATGAAATGCACTGCAAAATGTAAACTGTAGCAGGAAACTTTTTGTGCATTGAATGGGCAGCGAGGGCGTGGAAGCCGAGCGTCATCCCTGGGAAATA
>CAZHXO010000026.1:0-7826 GCA_964536585.1 uncultured Gammaproteobacteria bacterium | reverse complement strand
TTATCAATCTAACAAAGATAAGCTCAAATAATGTATGCCCAAATTACTATTTGCTTTACTTAAGCCGGTGAAATCAAACCAAGCGATAGAGTAATCGCTTAGGGTATCTTGCAAGAATTGAAATAGTTATGTACAGTTTTATTAGTATTATTAATTATTTTTTGGGGAGAAGAATATATGGTTAATGAAAGCGGAGAAGAACCTGCACCTGAACACCCGGATTTTGATTACGACAAATTCAAGGAAAAATTAAATAAAAAGCTGGCTCCATCGTCCGTAGATCTATTTAAAGAAAAAGCGAAAAATGCTCTTTTTGAAGCAACCGGAAAAAGGGAAAAAGAAGCGAAAGTTGAACTAAGTGAGCAGAGTATTACATTTACCAGCCCGGAAGGAGAAGAGTTCAATCCGCATGAAGAATTGGATTTAGGCGAAGAAGTGAGCTTTCGTGTAATTGATAAAGACGAGCGAGGAGCTAGAGTCAGCGTGGGGAAAAGGGAAATTGACATCCCTCGAAGCTGGCTTGAAGAAGACAGGCCTCACCAAGGTTTAAAAATTCTTCATGAAATTGCCCATATTGCTGTTGCCGAGCAAAATCCTGCCCGTCAACATATTATTGATGATATCAGAATGCAACAGCAAGTTGCCTCACGTTTAATTACTAGTCCCGATAAAACATTGGGGAGCATTATTGAAGAATTAGGCGCTTTAACTGAGCTTGGCTATCTATCTGATTTAGGATTTACTGACCGATCGGAAAGAATCGAGTATATTAGCCAATCTGCTCATAAAGTGAAACAATTGGCTGATGATGGTTTACTGGGAAAATATTTTGGCCAGCTCACTTTAACAGAGTACGAACTAAGGATAGAAGAAGAAAGAAAAGCCTGGGCGGTGGCCCTATCTTTATATAGAAAAGCCAAGCAAAAAGGGATAGTCATTGATAATCGGCCGATTAATGAAATTTTTGAGATGATTAATTTAACTTTGGCAACAAGTATTCTACCTAAGCTAACACACGCTGTAAAAAGAAAATCTTTCCGCCAAGAAATGGGATTACCCAAAAAGATAGAAAAGAAACCTAAATACATTGCTAATCCGCTGCAAGTTTTTAGTGAATATAATCAAGCTTTGCAGGAAGTAAGCGAGCAAGCGAGCAAAGAGTTAAAAGAGGCATTGTATTTAGACGAAAAAGAGGTTAAAGATGTGAAAATAACTCCAATAATGCAAGTAGATTCCAGAATTATGAGGAAATCTAGCTCTTTTGCTTCAAGGCTTTTTGGCGAAGGTCAAGAATTTGAAATAGATAAAAAAACAGAAAGCCTTGTCCGTTTAGCATGTTTAGCGTTTTATAAGTATCAACAAAGATGGCAGCAGGAAGTGGTTGAAAATTTTCAGCACCCTTATCACAAAGCCCAAAAAGATAAATGGGGGCCTGAGGATATGAAAATAGTTGGAACTGTAGATGTTTCTTCAGTTGCAGGAGTTGAAGGTCGGTACTCAATAATTTTTCGGACGGTCGATGCCGGAAAAGGACAACGTAAAGACGCAATTGAAACAAACACTGTTCACTATGATGAAAGAGTTAAAGACCTAGAAAGCTTGCCAGTTCCAGCTCATAGAGATAGAGGGAACTCTTTTTTATTTGCTTACCGTAGAATTCCGCATGAAGGCTCTGATTATACCGGATATCAAATTGCAGGAGAAAGAATGGAAATAATAAGAGAAGCAGAAAAGCATGCTCAAGAGCATGATGTTCCCGACGACCAAAAAGTTGCCCGCTATCTAGAATCAAGAGGATATGATATTAATACTGTCGGTGTTATTTGGATTGGTGCATCTGGAATCTTTGTCGGTCATTTAGAGAGAAAGGCTGAGGAGTAAAAATATTTCCCATTAGTTTAACTACAAGAAGAGAATGATATACTAATTTTGAAAATGAACATCTGTTTTATTGGTGCTGGCTATGTTGGTTTGACCTGGGCGGCAGTTTTAGCAGACTTAGATAACCAAGTTTATGTTGTTGATATTGATTCATCAAAGATTAATAAACTTAAAAAAGGCAAGGCGCCATTTTATGAAGCCGGACTTGATAAATTAGTTAAAAACGGGGTTAACAAAAAAAACCTGATTCCAACAACAGATTACCAGCCGGCAATTGAAAACTCTAAAATCATTTTTATTGCCGTCGGCACTCCTTTAGACAAGCAAAGACAAGCAGATTTAAGCCAATTAAAAGCAGCTGTAAAAGAAATTGCCGAACATTTAAATAAAGATTACAAATTAATAGTTAACAAAAGCACTGCTCCGCCAGGGACACTTAAAAAGATTAAACAAATAATTATTAATCAAAACCCGCAAGCGAACTCTGATTTAGTTTTTTGCCCTGAGTTTTTAAGAGAATCAACTGCAGTTAAAGACACCCAACATCCTGGCCGGGTAATTATCGGCACTAATTCTGACCGGGCCTATATGCTATTAAAAAAACTTTATCTGCCGTTGACCGAAAATGTTATAAGAACTAGTCCAGAATCAGCGGAAATAATAAAATATGCTTCAAACGCTTATCTAGCCTTACGAATTGGCTTTATTGACCAGATTGCCTCTTTAGCCGAACAGATTGGGGCTGATATTAACCAAATAATTAAGGGTATTTCTGAAGATAAAAGAATCGGCGGCCATTACTGGTACCCGGGCATTGGCTACGGCGGCTATTGCTTTCCCAAAGACGTGGCCACATTATCAAAAATATTTGACCAAGCTGGTCTAAAAGATAATTTATTTACCAAACTCGACCAGCTAAACCGCCAACGGCCAATTTATTACGCTGAGCAAGTAGGTGCGAAGCTTAACGGACTTAGAAATAAAAAAATTGCCGTTCTTGGCTTGACGGCTAAGCCAGGCACTGGAGATATGAGAGGCTCACAAGCAATTGCCTTTATTAAGCACTTAGTTGCCAAAGGAGCAAAAGTTTCTGCTTATGACCCGAAAGGAATGGAGGAAGCAAAAGAAATCATGCCGGATATAAACTATGCTCAATCGGCTTATCAAGCAGTAAAAAATAGTGACGCAGTTGCAATTTTATGTGAATGGCCGGAATTTAAAAAACTAAACTGGAAAAAAATAAAACAAAAGATGAACGGCCGACTAATTTTTGATGCCAAGGGGCTGCTTGAAAAAGATAAATTAATAAAATTAGGTTTTAACTACTTTAAAGTCGGAGAAAGGGATCCCTCGATTTCGTCAGAACTTCACTCGGGATGACAGAGACAAGAATAATGTCATCTCGAGCGGAACGGAGTGAAGTCGAGAGATCCCTTTTGTAAACTAAAGTTCATAATCTAAAGATAAATCACGCCAACCGGGATTAATTGTTTTAATTAATTTTTCTTTTTTATTTCTTCGCCACTTTTTAATTTGTTTCTCTCTTGCTAAAGCATCCCGAACATTTTTATATTCTTCAAAGTAAACCAATTTATGACATTTATACTTTTTAGAAAATCCTTCAATCAAATTATTTTTGTGTTGATAAACTCTTCTTTGAAGATTCCCTGTTAAACCACTGTATAAAGTTCCTGACTTACTAGCCATTATATAAAAATAGTATTTTCTTGATGGCATATTTTTAATATAGCAGAAATGTAAAAAGGGATTCCTCGGTTACGTCAGAGCTCCACTCGGAATGACAGAGGCGTCATTTCGAGCTTGTCGAGAAATCCCTTTCTTACGAAAAAGAGATCCCTCCGCGTTGGTCGGGATGACAGAAAAGAACTGATGTTAAAATAAGTTATGGCTGAAGTTAAACTAACAAATAAATTTAAACAGGCATATAAGGAACTAAATCCGGAGCAAAAAAGGGCAGTTGACACAATTGACGGGCCGGTGATGGTTATTGCCGGACCGGGAACAGGCAAGACTAGAATTATCACCAACCGAATCGCCAATATTTTAAGCAAAACCGATAGTTCACCAAGCTCGATAGTTGCCCTTACTTTTACTGAAGCGGCGGCCAAAGAAATGCGCAACCGCCTTAGAAAGCTGATCGGTCGAACCGCTTATTATGTCCAGGTATCAACTTTCCACTCATTCTGTACTGAAGTAATCAGACAAAACGCAGACCTATTTAAGCTCAACCCGTCAGTCGAGCCTTTATCTGACCTTGACCGGGTGAAAATAATTCACGATATTTTGGATGCTTATGATTTCAAAAAAATTAGACCAGTTAACGCCCCTTACTTATATACCAAAGCTCTGCTTTCGGCCATTGATGACCTAAAACGCGAAGCAATAAATCCACAGGAGCTGGAAAATATTTTAAATGACAAACAACTGACTTTAGCAGAAAACAAAGACCAATACACTAAAAGCGAACTAAGAAAAGAACAAAAAGATTTGGCTAAAAACCGCGACGTGCTTAAAGCTTACCGTGCTTATCAAAAAACCCTGCGCGACAACGGCTGGTTTGATTTTTCAGATATGATTAACTTTGTCAGTGAAAAATTTGAGCAAGACGAAGAATTTCTGCGCAGCTACCAAGAACGTTATCATTACTTTTTAGTTGATGAGTATCAAGATACGAACAGCGCCCAGAACCAGGTGGTCGATCTGCTGGCCAGCTTTTGGGGCGAGAAGGCAAATGTTTTTGTAGTCGGCGACCCTAACCAGTCAATTTTCAGGTTTCAAGGAGCCTCTTTAGAAAACATGGCTTCTTTTATTGAAAACTATCCCCAAGCAGAAATTATTAGCCTGAAATACAATTACCGCTCAAACCAAAAAATCCTTGATGCCGGCAAGCAGGCGATTGAGCACAACAAAATGAAGATAGAAAATATCTTAGACACTGCCGAAACTGAACTTCAATCCCAAATGGACTTTAAGCAGCAGCCAATTAAAGTGGCCCAGTTAGCAAGTGCGCCAGCAGAGATTTACTATATTGCTGAGAAAATAAGAAAATTAATCAAGAAAAAAGTTGACCCGGATGAAATTGCCGTCATCTACCGCAACAATGCTGACGCCAGAGAGATTTCCGAAGCTTTAGCTAAATACAATATTAAATACATTACCCAAGGCGGAGGGAATATTCTTGAATACCCGATTATTCAAAAATTGATTAAAGTGCTCAGGACTGTTTATCAAATAAGAGACAAACACGAAGACATTGACCTTTTTACTATTATGCATTACCCGTTTTTTAATATTGATAACCTGGATATTCTTAAACTTTCCCGGCAAGCGGCAACAGAAAAAACAAGCATTTTTGATTTGCTTATTCAGCCGGAGACTGTTCAGAAAATTGAGCTAAATAATTTAGGCTCGATTAAAAAATTCATCAATCTGCTTTTGAGCTGGGAAAAAGAAGAAACTCAAAAAACCTATTCTGCCTTTTTTGAGCAGGTGCTTAATGAATCCGGACTGCTTGACTGGGCCTTAAACCAGCCAGATTCCACCCACTTAATTTTGAGGTTAAACACCTTGTTTTCAGAAGTAAAAAAGATGAACTCCGCCGACCATAAATTAAATTTAGAAGGATTTCTTAAAAACATTGACTTGATGGAAGAAAATTACCTTAAAATCCCCGAGCCGGTATTTGCCGAGCAAGAAGACTCAGTAACATTGACCACTGCCCACTCGGCTAAAGGCCTGGAATGGGAATATGTCTTTATTTACCGCGCTTATGACGGCAGGTGGGGCAATAATCGTGTCTGGAACTTAATTTCACTGCCTGAAGAAATTCTGCCCAATTCAGACTTGTCTAAAAAAGAAAAAAACGAAGATGAACGCCGCCTTTTTTATGTTGCCCTAACCCGGGCGAAAAAAGAAGTCACTGTTACTCAAGCCCAGCGCTATTTTTATTCCGGCCGGGCTAAAGAAACCGTGCCGACGATGTTTTTGGAAGAAATTGACGATGATAACAAAAAAATGATTGCTGTTGAAAAGATAAATGAGCAGGCCCATCAAAATCTGTCCGCTTTTCTTAGTCAAACAAAAAAGGTTTCTAAACCGGAAAGCAAAGAAAAGGATTTCCTTGAACAAGTGATTGATAATTTTAAAATGTCACCGACCGCCTTAAATACTTACTTAAAGTGCCCATACAAATTTAAACTGAATAATTTACTCCGTGTGCCAAGGGCGAAAGCTCCTTATTTGGCTTTTGGAACTGCTGTCCACCAAGCTCTGGAAAATTTCAACCAAAAATTTATAAAAACCGAAAAACTACCCAAAAAACAGTTTTTGCTCACTCAATTTGAAAAAGCGCTAAATAAAGAAATTCTTACTCCTAAAGAAGCAAAAGAAAGATATAAGAAGGGGGTAGAATATCTAGACAAATATTATCAGCGTTATAAAGACGAATTTATTAAGCCTGCTTTTGCTGAAAAGTATTTAGGCTACGGCAACTACCGAATAACAGTTGATGATGTCCCGATTGTTGGCAAGGTGGATAAAATTGACTGGTTGGACAAAACGGCAAGAACAGTTAAGGTGATTGATTACAAAACTGGTGCACCTAAAACTAGGGGACAGATTGAAGGAACAACTAAATATTCCGACGGTGAATACAAACGGCAGTTGGTTTTTTATAAACTATTAGTTGATTCTGATCCGAGACTAAATATGACCGTTCGGCAAGGCGAACTGGACTTCATTCAAACAGACAGCCGAGGCACCTTTAGAAAAGAAGGGTTTGAGCTTGTCAAACAAGAAGTTGAGAATTTAAAAAAGACGATTAGACAAGCAATGGGCAAAATAAGAGATTTTCAGTTTGCACAAACTGATGATTATCACCATTGCCAGCATTGTGAGTTTAAAGAACATTGCTTTCCGGAGGGAATTCCGGATTTGCCAAAGCAAAATAAGTCTGAAGAAAAGCATGATAAAGCAGACGAAGAACTTGTTAAAGAAAGACTAAAGAGTTTAGGCTATATGTAATTAGGGGTTAGGTTCTAGTGACTAGAGGTTAAGGCTAGGATAAGACTATTATTTTATTTAAAAACTTCTTTTTAAATTCTTTTAAAGAAATATACTGTTTTGCCCCTTGTTTATCATAATTTTGAGGATTGTGGTAATAAAGTCCCATAATTTTATGATTTTCACTTACTTTTAAACCGTATATTAAAATATTGTGGGAGTCATTTTCAGATCCAATTGAGGCAATAATATATTTATCCTGATATAAATTATCAGCCAGGTCGAAAATAGTGGCAAATCTCAAGGTCTTTCCTGACAATCCGTATTTTTTAGCAATCTTAATTATTGAGTGATGATACCACCCAGTATCAATTATTTTCCCATTCTTATCGTAAAAATTATAGCCCTCATTCTCTAATCCCACCAAAATTAAGTCCATTGTGTTCGGATACTTATTAGTCACACTCCTAATTATCATCTGCAAACAAGTAATAGGGCAGGCTCTCCAGGCCCAAAAACTAAATTCTTCCAGGCTATTAGCCCCAAATTTATCAGCAGCTTTAGCATCGCCAATCGGGCCGTATTTAAAGTCAATTGATTCACGGTTGGCATTGGCTATTTGGGAAATATAGGTAGGAATCGGTTTAACTAATTTTTTACCGGAAGGCAAGGAAGGGTAGATTAGTGACTGCCATATTTTTTTTGCAAAAACAAGTAGAAATTTTATAACACTTTTCATCCTAATTTCATTATAGAGCATCAGTTATTAGTTATTAATTCATAATTCCCTGTCATTTCGACCGAATCCCGCAGCTGCGGGAGAAGTGGAGAAATCTCTCTTTATAAAAAGGGATCCCTCCGCGTTGGTCGGGATGACGGTAGGAGTAAATTTAGGATGAGAATAATACTGTAACTGTTATAAT
>CAZHXO010000025.1:0-7878 GCA_964536585.1 uncultured Gammaproteobacteria bacterium | reverse complement strand
TTAGTTGGAATCTAATATTCTTCTCAAATTCTCTAGCTATGCTTTTCTTTCTATTTTTGGGGAAAACTCATACAATCTTAGTCCGTAGACATTAATAGTAATTTATAACTACACTTCATGTTTTAAAAAAACTTTATTTGGGGATCTTGCCATTAGATATGCCCTTATAGTATAATATATCAGTTGAAGCTAGGGTATTCATCCATTAGCGGATGAGTTGTTACTCCAGCTTTGTGGAGTGGGTGTAAGCCCCACAAGCTCAATCTTGGCACATTGAAAATTTAATTGTCTCTCCAACAACGGAGGGACCTATCGGACGAAAGTCCAGGAGGAAATGACAGTGAAGAAGTTAGTATCTCTCGTGATGGTTGCCGTTTTGGTCTTGGCTGCGACGTCCGCGGCCTTGGCAGATGGGGAAGAGTTCACCGAGGGGGTTTCCGATAATCCCCACAAGGTACGAAACAAGTGGGATCTCTCGGGAACCTTTACTGCTTATCCTGGGTATGATTGGTCAGGTATGGCTGCTGATGCCACCTGGACTTACAAGGTTCATATCAAGGAAGCGATGAGCGGCGAGTACAGTGTTGGGACTGTTCACTTCACTTCCGATACTGGTGTGGATGTCGTTGGACACGTGGAAGAAACAAAGCGTGAATACGATTACAGTAGTTGGACGGGCCAAGATTTGCTCGCGGCAGTTGGAACAGCGGAGTACAATGACGAGACCTATTACTTCATGTTCCTCTATGCCAATCGTGCAGTATGGCTGGCGCTGAGCATGGAGCCCTACGAAGGCTACTGGGATAATGAAAATGTCTGGGCGGGAAACCTGAGAGAGTATGAGGTTCACAGCTTGGTCACTGATGATTACCCGCTAGATTACAAGATGATTCACTAGCTCGACGTGAGTATTAGCCAAGATTGAGGAGAAGGCGGAGGAGAGAGACAGTAATGTCTCAGTGTGTTAAATCACACATCTCCTTCCGCCTTCAGTTGCTTTTTTAATCACTTTATATATAATAACTTATGACAAAAAAACTAGAAGCAGTTATTAAAAGAGAAGATGAAGTTCCTGGGGGTATTGCTCCTCTGGAACCAAAAGTTGTTCCCGTTGATGAACAAGGAAGATTTGAAGTTGATGACGAGGTAACTGCCGAGATAGAACCAGACGGTGGAATAAGATATCGCGCTTCTTTCTTTCCTGAGAAAGGGTTTTTAGCAGGAAATCGAATTAGATTGCCTCTTGGTTTTGAAGGAACGAGTCTGGTTTCAATTAAAATAAGAGACAGAAGCGAAGAATAATTTTTTAATTCTATTTATGGTTTGGGGATTGATTTAAGTCAATCTGATCAGATAAGTATATTGAAAATTGATTAACTTATTATTTCATGTTATGGTGCTCCTATGCAGATAGTAAAGAAATTTTTGGGGATAAGTTTTGTTTTAATCTTTAGTTTATTTTTCTTTGCTGGTCCTACTTCTGCAGTTTCTTCTTATGATTTATTTGCCGGCCAAGATAATGACATTGGTGAGGTCGAAGTTTGGAATGATTCTGAAACTCTTTATCTAAACTATATAACTGATGGCGATTGGTGTATGGATGAAACCCATTTACATGTTACCAGCGACTATGAGGAATTTACATTGGCGGCTGAGAAAAATCCCGTACCAGGCCAGTTTGAATATAAAATGGAGTATGATTCATGTGTGAATAATTATAAATATGAAATTCCTCTTAATGATTGGGAGATTGAAGATGAACTTTTTGTTGCTGCTCATGCTGCTGTTGGCGAAGAATCAGCTTGGGCTGGAACTAATAGTTTTTCAGATAAAGGCAATTGGGCGACTTATTTTACCTATGTAATTGAAGAAGTGAAATATGGTGAGTTTGGTTACAATTACAGCGATGGGTTATTTAATGGCCGTTATTGTGATTACGATAGACAATTAGGAGGAGAGCATTGTGATATAAATTTGGGAATGGAATGGAACGAGGCCTTGTTATCAAGTGAAGATAAAGATGAAGATGGTGAACTTGATAGACATTATGGGTATGATTCCTATATTGGCTCAGAGGCCTGGTTTACTAATCATCAAATGGGAGAATATGCGCAGGAGTATTTCTACCAGATGATTAGCTTTACAGCAGAATCAGCAGTAGAAGATTATGATTTACAAGGATGGAGTGATGGAATGGATACAAATGGGGATGGAAATAAAGACGCCCGTTTTCTTATGGGACCGGGCGACGGTTGTAAAGATGAAGATAGAACCGCCTTGTTTACAATGAATAGTGGGGAAAATGAAGTGGCTATAATTAGCTTAACCCATCTTGATAGTTCTAACAACGATGATTTTGAGGTTTATATTTTCAATGGAACAAATTATGAATTAATTGGAAGTTACCAAGCTGAGGGAACAGGGAATTGGGAAACAACAAAGTTTTATTTTAACTCCAGGCAAGGCGAAATAACCTTTAAATTAAAAGCTACTGGTGAAATAACAGAGGAGTGTTCTGATTCTGGACAGGTTGGTTTTCGACAGGCAGCTCTTTGGGAAGAGAAAAGTTGTGTGCTAGATAAATATATTAAAGTAGAAGCACTCCCTGAAGACGCTTATTCGAAGAATGGAATTTGGTATACCGAGGACGGAAATTCGTTTGGTAGAAAGATTTTAGAAGGCGATTTTTTGGGGTTTGAGTGGAGGGAACAATTTGCAATTGTTGAAGAAGAAAGAGGAGAAAATGATAGTTGTAAAGACGTTTTTGATTTACCCTATATAGATCCAAAAGAACCAGACTTTACTCCTGAACCCTAAAATATAAAAGAAATCAAGAATTTTTTAGTAGTAGTTTTTACTCTTCTAAGTATTTATGCTATTCTGAGGATAGATTAATGAACCCTTTTTATAAAAGGAGGTGAATATTTTATGGTTCAGGTAAAAAAAAGAGATGGCCGGCTAGAGGATTTTGACCGTCAAAAAGTGTACCGCAGTGTAGTAGCAGCTGGACTTGCTGAGGAAAAAGCTAATAATATTGCTAATCAAATCCAACTTTGGGTCCAACAAAGTGAATCAATTGTTTCCACTGGAGAAATAAGGAAAAGAGTTATCGGGCTTCTGGAAGCAGAGAACCTGGAAGTGGCTGAAAACTATAAAACATATAAAGAACGAAGCGAAGTAGCATAGTATTGACAAAATCCCCAAGATATGGTGAAATAAAATAGATTGATGGCTGAGAATGTAAATCAAAAAAAGACTAAGCCGAGGTAAAAGAAAGCCTGGAATCTTTTGAAGGAGGCGGGTTTGACCCTTTTCTCTGTGCTCAAGATGTCCCCCCGGAATTTAATCTTGGCAATACGGAGATTGACGACAATAAAGCAAGAGTGGAATTGGAACAAGTTTTCCCAACCGGAAAAAGAATAATCCCAATTGAGTTAGAAAAAAGAGAAGGACAATGGCTGATTACTGATGTTGTTTGTTCCGAGGCCCGCTGAAAGATTAAATTTTCCTTAACCAAAATTTGGA
The DNA here is from genome assembly GCA_964536585.1 of uncultured Gammaproteobacteria bacterium. Taxonomy (GTDB): domain Bacteria; phylum Patescibacteriota; class Microgenomatia; order UBA12405; family JAHJSD01; genus CAZDJQ01. The sequence goes on along the minus strand of CAZHXO010000025.1, from coordinate 4,353 downwards.
CGATGGATAATGGACGATAGGTTGTAGAGAGAATACAATAATTTATGAAAAAGAAGGTAATAGTTAATGATAAAATGCAGACCGGCTATACCTACTTCCTAGTGGAGCCCAAAGGAGAAAACTTTGATCCGGAGTTTGAGCCTCATTTAACCCCAAAGCAGATGCTTGAATTGGGCGTATTCGGTGGTAAATATATGACTGATACTGAAGATGAATTTCCTGATGAGTGGTTTAAAAAGGCCAAACTTTCACCCGAGAAAAAAGACCCCAGTCTTAACTTTTTTAATATTGAGGCGTCAATGTCTTTATCTGAATGGAGAGAAAGAGGCTGGATAAATGAAGAACATGATCCAAGAGGATGGTTTCAATGGTACTGCCGTTATTTTATGGGAAGAAGATTAGAGCAAGAAGATCAGCGGCAGATAAAAAGATGGAAATCATTTAAGCGGCATTGGGCTCAAGTAGAGAATAATTGTGAAGCCAAAGATTATGACTGCCGACGAAGACAAAGACAAGCCTTGCTTCACTGGGCCTATGACTCCAGAAAAATATAAATAATATATGTTATATTGATAATAATATTATTTAGCCTAGGGATGAGAAAGCGAGGGAAATAATTATTCCCGTTTAAACATTTTGCTCAAAAATATCTGCATGAATTAATTGATAATTAAGCCTGTATTTGTTAAACTTGCAACAGCAATGATTGATTTGAAAAAGATTCCCAAAACTGAGTTTGCAGCTGCCGTAGCCCAAATTGCCGGGGAACGCAGCATTGATGCGGATGTGGTAATTGAATCCGTAGAATCAGCAATTCTGGCGGCGTTCAAGCGGGATGCTAAAGAAAAAGGGATTGAAATAGAAGAAGACAAGGAGTATGAAGTAGAGCTAGATCCGGAATCAGGCGAGACCAAAGTTTATGAGCTTAAGCAAGAGGGAGAAAAGGAAGATGTTACTCCGCCAGGCTTCGGCCGGATAGCAGCCCAAACTGCCAAGCAAGTGATTTTACAAAAGATAAGAGAAGCAGAAAAACAAGCAGTGATAAGTGATTTTAAAGATAAAACAGGGAGTTTAATTAAAGGAGTTGTCTTACGCCGGGAAGGTCCTCATATTGTAGTTGGGATTGGCAAAGCAGAAGCATTATTGACTAAAAATGAGCAAGTAAGGGGAGAGAAGTATCCATCGTCAGAGAGAATGTCTTTTTATGTTAAGGGAATTGAGGAAATCGACGGCAGGGAAAGAATTATTGTTTCCCGGGCCGACCCGCAATTAGTGGTCGAGCTGTTTAAACGCGAGGTTCCGGAAGTTAACTCCGGTGCAGTGGTAATTGAGCGCATTGCCCGCCGGCCTGGTCAAAGGACTAAGGTTGCCGTTAATTCTACTCAGCCGGGTGTTGATCCGGTCGGTTCATGTGTTGGACAAAAAGGAGTTCGAGTGCAAGCCGTAATTCAAGAGCTGAATGAAGAAAAAGTTGATGTAATTCCATTTTCTGAGAATGTAGAGCACTTTATTGAATCTGCCTTATCTCCGGCTAAAGATGTTGACGTAATTGACTGGGATGAGGAAAATAAAAAAGCAGTTGTTGAAGTAGCTGAAGACGAGTTGGCAATGGCGATTGGAGATGGAGGAGAAAATGTCCGTTTGGCTGGCGAACTAGTTGGCGGTGAGATTAAAGTTGAAGGTAAAAAAGTTGAGGAAGAAGAACCTGAAGAAAAACCGGAGACAGAAGAAAGTCAAAAAACTAAGCCTGAAAATAAACCAAAGCCGGAACAAGAAGAAGAATCCAGAGAAGAGAAACAAAATAAACAAGTTGAAAAACCGAAAAAAGAAGACTTTACTAAAGAGGAGCAAAAAGCCCAACAAGATTTAGAAGAAGCAGTTAAAGAAATTGAAGAAAAAGGAATAGATACTAAGATAGCAGTAGAAAAGGAAGAAGAAAAACGGGAAAGTTCGGAGTAAATAAAAAATGTTGAGTAAAATAACTTTTTACTATGGCCAAAAGAAAGAAGCAATCACCAGATCAGAATGCAGTTCGACCTCCAATAGTAACTTTGGTAGGCCATATTGACCATGGTAAAACTTCACTTCTAGATAAGATTAGAGAAACAAGGGTTCAGACTACGGAGACAGAAGGGATTACTCAGCACATTGGCGCCTCTCAAATAAGTGTAGAGCATGAAGGCGAGCAACGGAAGATTACTTTTATTGACACCCCTGGTCATGCTGCTTTTACTAAATTAAGAGCAAGAGGGGTCGATGTAACAGATTTGGTTGTTTTAGTGGTTGCTGCTGATGAGGGAGTTCAGGAACAGACTAAAGAGAGCCATAACCATATAAAAGCTGCTGCTGTCCCCTTTTTGGTGGCCGCAAACAAAATTGATTTACCAACTGCCGACTTAGAGCAATTAAAGGGACAATTAGCTGAAATTGGTATAGTGGTTGAAGATTACGGTGGAGAAATTGTTATGGTCCCGGTTTCGGCTGAAACAGGCCAGGGGTTAGATGAATTACTGGAGATGATTCTTTTAATGGCTGAAATGCAAGAACTGAAATCCGACCCGCAAGCAGAGCTGGAAGGAGTAGTAATTGAGTCTTCTCATCACAAAGCTAAGGGAGTGTTGACTACTGTTTTGGTTAAACAGGGAAAATTAAAACAAGGCCAAGAAATTTATGCTGAAGAAATTAAAGCCAAGGTTAAAGCTTTAGACAACTGGAAAGGCGAAAAAGTCGACCAAGCGTTACCTTCTGATGCAGTAGAAGTTTTAGGTTTTAAGCAGGTTCCCCCAGTTGGAGCTCCGGTAAGCAGCCAACCCCAAGAAGCAAAAAAACGTCAGCCAAAAAGAGAAGAAGGAGATAAACTGTTTAAAATAGTTCTTAAGGCTGATGTCCAAGGGAGTGTTGAAGCAATACTAGCTAACTTACCACCACAGGTAGAAGTAGTTAATGCCACAGTTGGAGAAGTAACCGACAGTGATGTCTTTCTAGCCCAGACTACCGGAGCTAAATTGTTTGCTTATCGGGTTAAGCTTTCCCCATCGGCTAAACAAGTAGCTGAGCAAAGTCAGGTAAAGATGTTTAAAACCGACATTATTTATGAGCTGATCGATGAGGTAAGCAGAATGATTGAAGAAGAAAAAGACCCATTAGAAGACAAACAAGTTTTGGGTAAAGCAGAAATTTTGGCTGAATTTAAGGTGGACGGCAAGCCAGTTGCCGGTTGTAAGGTCATTGAAGGGGAAATTTATCAAGGGGAAAAGGTATTATTAATTCGTCAGCAGGAGGTAGTTGGTCAAAGCGTAGCAGCTTCAATGCGCCACCATGAGGCTGATATTAAAAAAGCTAAAAAAGACCGAGAGTTCGGGTTAGTTTTCTCACCTCCTCTTGACTTTAAAGTAGGCGATGTGGTAGTATCCTATAAAGATGGAAAATCAGACGCCTAAGCAAGATAGCCGGTTTCAGCAAACAAACAGCATTATTTTGAATAACGAGCGCTTTTTAGTAGTTGCTAATGGTCAGGTCTACGACTCAGTGGCCGCAGCAACCGGATTAGCGAGATTATTGGTTTCATTGAAAAAAGAAGTTACTCTTTATTCCCCCTACCCTTTATCCAAAGGTAATTTGTCTCAGTTGGCAGGAATTGAGAATTTTGTAGAGGAGATTTCTGGGAAAAGCAACCAATTAAAAATTACCTTTGACTGTCCACTTGAAGATATTGAGAAGGTTGACTCTTCTGAGGAAAACGACCGTTTGAGTTTAAGGGTTGAGTTTCGTGAAGGTAGACAAGCAATTGCCCCTTCCCAGGTGGAAATAGAGAAAGGCATGCCTGAATACGATGCCGGTTTTATTTTAGGAGTTGATTGGGAGCAGGACATGGTTAATAAGGGCGATTGGGTCTGGATTTCTCGAACAGGGAATAAGAAGAATTGGGCTCAAGTTAATGTGGTTGAATCTAAAGGAAGTCTTTCTGAATCATTAACTAGTTTAATAAGCAGGGGCGATTTTAAGATTCCAGGCCAAGCAGCAGACAATTTTTATTTAGGAATTAAAAACGCTACCAATGGTTTTGAACAAGCAGATTCAATTGCTTTAGAAACAGCGGCTTATTGTTTAAGGATTAAAGAGAGCGAAGAAAAAAAACAAGCTAAGCAAGCTGTTGAAGAGCAGATAATTGATAAAAAAGTAACCGAAACACCGTTATCGGCTGTAGAATCAAAAGAAGGTAAGTCTCCTTCTGAAATAGGCAAACCTCCTGTTTTTACAGGGGCGACTACACCCAAAAAATAATCAGTTACTTGTAATTGCTTTGTTTTTTGTTATCATTTATTAGATGAAAATCGGAGGGATTTTTTTATG
>CAZHXO010000024.1:0-8066 GCA_964536585.1 uncultured Gammaproteobacteria bacterium | reverse complement strand
TAAACAGGCCCCGACAGTATCAACAGCAATTTATTCATTAATAAAGTGTAGGAATATCTAGGTTTAAAATATCAACCCCAAATAGATTGCCAATCAATCTTACCAGTGCCCAGGCGACAAAGACAATTGCTAATCCAATAAGAGCGTGGGTAATCTGGTTACGAGCATCTTCAACAGCTTGTTTATCGCCACGGGAAGTAATCCAGCGGATTCCACCCATAACTAAAATTGCAAAAAAGACCAAAGAAACAATTACTAGTGTTAATCTGATTAACCCGGAAATAAGACTAGATATTGTTAAATTCCCCAAATTAGACCACTCATCACGGGGGCTAATGTCTATATCACTTTGAGCATAAACAACGTTCAAAGGTAATAAATTTCTTAACTTAACCATATTCACCTCCCTTCATTGAAAATTTAAAGCAGTTTGCTTTATAAAAATTATAATTTAGGTAAAGTAATTTGTAAATTTTGTAGGTTTTGTAAACCAAATATCTGCCCAATTAGCCTGAGGATAGCAAAAACAGCAAAAAGAATGGTCAAGCCAATGACTGCATTGGTTAACTGTCCCTGTGCTTCTTGGATTTTGGTTTTGTCTCCTTGCGAGGAAATAAATTTATAGGCGCCTAGGATTAAGGTGAACAGAAAATAAATTACTCCGATTAAAATCAACCAGGTGACGATTAAAGAAAGAGCGCGGTTGAAAAAAGTTGTTCCTGGTAAGTTTCGAATGAGCGGGTCTAGAATTGGATTTTCCAGCTCTTGAGCATATAGTTTCATTTTAAAATGTTTGATTAACAATTCGATTAAAAAGTTCACCGATATTTAAGAAGGGTACACCGATTAAAGTGCCGAATAAAGAAAGGATAAAAACGGCAGCAACAGTGAGAAATAAACCGATAATCGCATTTTGAATTTTTTGTTGAGATTCTTTAATTTTTTGGTTGTCGCCTCCGGCTGACATGTATTGATATGAGGCAGTGATCAGGGTGATTAAAAACCAAAGGGCAGCTCCAATTGTCATGATGCCAATAATTGCCGAAAGAACACCAGTAAAAATCTCTAAAGCGGCATCAGCCTCCAAATTTTCTAATCCAATTCGGCCAATCCCTCTTATCGGCCCTAGTTTTTCTTGGGCATGAATTTGTTTAACAATCATAGCCCTGGTCCTTTAATTTGGGGATTAATAATGGCATCAAATCTTCCAAATATAAGTTTGCCAAAAACAGCAGCTAGAGTAAATGAACCGGCAACAATAACTAATCCCAGTAAGGATTGCCAAATTTTAGCCCAGGCATTTTGGATTTTTTCTGGCTCGCCACTGGCAGAAATAAAGCCGTAGCCGGCTAAAACAAAATTTACTAAAGCAAACAAACCTGCTCCAACAACCATTAAGTTTAAAATATTATTCAAAAGTTTGATTAAACCAGAACCAGCCTCACTATTATACTGCCTAATATATTCAGGAGGTTTAATTTCTCCAAAAATATTTGACTGGGCTTGAACTGGTTTAAATATTTGGTTCCAAAATTTGGGCACCGGTTACCGCTTCAATTAATTGAATAATAAAATAGCTTGCAAAAATTATAGCAAATCCTGCTAGGGCAGCAGTAATTGCTTTTTGTGCTTTTTGCATTTGTCCGCTTTCTTGTCTTCCTGCTCCGATAATAAAGTTGAATCCGCCAAAAATCAAGAGAACAAGCAAAATTACTCCTGCCAAGGTGTAAACGTTGAACAAAACAGTTGAAAATAAGTCTCCAAAAGTAGGGTAGAGATCAGAAATTGTTTTATCCCCGAAGCGGAAATAGTCGCCAATATTTACCTGAAAAGTCTGCATGCTTTAGAATAGCAAAAGTTGGTAAAAAAGTAAATTATTGTTAAGATAATAACCAATGGCAAAAAAGATAATTTTTATCCTAATAGCAGTGGGAGTTTTAGGTGGTGCCGGCTTTTTAGGTTACCGCTTTTTGTTTAAAGGTAGGCAAAGGAGCAAGGAAATAACCTTGACCTACTGGGGGTTATGGGAGCCGGAAGCAGTGATGCAGGGCGTAATTGCCGAGTGGGTAAAAAAACACCCGAACATTAAAATAGATTACAAAAAGCAAGATAAGCAAGATTACCGGGCTCGGTTGCAGTCAGCGCTTTCTCAACAAGGCGGGCCGGATATTTTCCGCTATCACCAAACTTGGTTGCCGATGCTTGAAGAAGATTTAGCTCCGGTTCCCGGTTCAATAAGTGAGCAAATAGGTTTGGAGGAAAGTTATTTCACTTCAGTTGTTGAGCCGATAAAGAAAAAGGGCCAGTACTATGGTATACCCTTGATGGTTGACAATTTGGCTTTGTATTATAATCAGGATATTTTGGCTTCTGCCAATGAAGAACCGCCTAGAACCTGGTGGGGCTTAGAAAGATTAGCTCAAAATTTAACTGTTCGCATTGGGGAAGAAAAAATATCTGTTGCTGGGGCGGCACTTGGAACAACCAGCAATGTTGACCATTGGAGCGATATTATTGGTCTGATGATTTACCAAAACGGAGGGAAACCCAGCCAGCCGGATGAGCTGGTAACTGATGTTTTGAAGTATTATTTAAAGTTTGCTCACCAAATTAAGGTTTGGGACGAAACTATGCCTAATTCCACCCTAGCTTTTGCCCAAGGGAAAACTGCTTTTTATTTTGGTCCTTCCTGGCGGGTGTTCAATATTGACGAAGCCAACCCGAAATTGAATTACAAAATAACCACTGTCCCCCAATTACCTAAACTCCCAGATACAGATTGGGAGGAAGCTGAAAAAGGAGAGGCAGAATTAACTGATGTTCATTGGGCAAGCTTTTGGGTTGAAGGGGTGTCTAATCAGTCAAAGCATCAGCAGGCGGCTTGGGAGTTTTTGGAATATTTATCTTCCAAAGAAACTCTTCAGAAACTTTATACTGCTCAAGAACAGACCCGTTCTTTTGGAGAAATTTACCCGCGTCAAGATTTAGCTCAAAAATTACAAACTAATCCGCAGTTAAAACCTTTTATTGACCAGGCAGATACAGCGAAAACTTGGTATCTGGCTTCCTCTACTCACGGAGGAGGAATTAATGAACAAATGATTACCTATTATAGTGATGCCCTAAACGCTTTAGCTAGTAATGCTAATGAGGAGGAAGTGATGACCACCTTAGAAAGTGGTGTTCAGCAAGTTTTGCAGCGTTACGGTGTTAGCACTCAGGATTGATGCTTGACATTTTGGTCTAAATTATTAAAATAGTAAGCGTAAGAAATTAAAACTTCAGTTATTAGATTTTTCTAGAAGAAAGGGGTAAATTATGTCAGATAAATTAACACCAGCACCTGGTTATTTATTAGTCAAACCAGTGGATGTAGAAAGAGAAACAGAATCGGGAATTGTTTTACCGGAAAACGTAGAAAAAAAACCTTTAAAAGGAGAAGTGCTGGCAGTTGGGTCGGCAAAGCAAGTAGGAGATGACAAGCAAGAAGCCTGGAAAGAATTAGAAAAAGGCACTATTATTGTTTATAAAAAATGGGCGGGGAATGAATATCAACCAGAAGGATCAGACCAAGAATTATTATTTGTTAAATTTGAAGACGTATTAGCAATTGTTAAATAAGGGAGTTTAACTCCCTAAAAGGAGGTAAATATGGCAAAACAGATAATTACAGGAGAAAAGGCAAGGCAAGCAATTTTAAGGGGAGTTAACACTTTAGCCCAAGCAGTGGTGACAACTTTGGGCCCGCGGGGAAGAAATGTTGCTTTAGGTAAAAGTTGGGGCGCACCAAATGTCGTTCATGACGGAGTAACAGTAGCTAAAGAGATTGAATTAAAAGATGCTTTTGAGAATATGGCAGCGCAATTAGTTAAGGAAGCAGCTTCTAAGACCAATGATGTTGCCGGTGACGGAACAACCACGGCTACTTTATTAGCCCAGGCAATTGTTAATGAGGGGCTGAAGTATGTTGCTGCCGGAGCTAATCCAATGATTGTTCGTAAGGGAATTGAAAAAGCTGGCGATGTGGTGGTTAAAGAACTTAAGGATATGGCAAAAGAAGTTAAAGAAGATGAAGAAATTGTTAACGTTGCCACTATTTCGGCTGGAAATGAAGAAATTGGTAAAAAGATTGCCGAGGCTTTAAAAAAAGTTGGCTCTGACGGCCTGGTTACGGTTGAGGAAGGTCGGGGGCTGGAAATGGAAATTGATCTTAAAGAGGGAATGGCTTTTGACGAGGGATACGCTTCACCGTATTTTGTTACTGATACTGAAGAAATGGAAGCGGTAATTGAAAATCCTCATATTTTAATTACTGATAAAAAAGTTTCTTCAGCTCAGGAACTTTTACCGGTGCTGGAAAAGTTAGTTAAAATTAACAAAAACTTCGTTATTATTGCTGATGAAATTGATGGTGAGGCATTAGCCACTTTGGTAGTTAATAAGCTTAGAGGAACCTTCAACTGTTTGATTGTTGGTGCTCCTGGTTTTGGCGACCGCCAAAAAGCAATGCTTGCTGATATTGCTTATTTAACCGGTGGTAGAGTTATTTCTGAGGAAATGGGGCAAAAATTAGAATCAGTTGACCCGGCTGAATATTGCGGTCAGGCTGAAAAAGTAGTTGCTACAGAAGATGAAACCAGAGTTATCGGTGGTAAAGGTGATAAAAAGATGATTGAAAAAAGAGTCAATCAGATTCGAGCTGCAATTAAAAAAGCTGATTCTGATTATGAAAAAGAAAACCTGGAGAAAAGGTTGGCTAAATTAGCTGGCGGGGTGGCGGAAATCAACGTTGGCGCGGCTACTGAAGTAGAGCTGAGAGAGAAAAAGGAACGAGTTAAGGATGCGGTTGAAGCAACTAAAGCTGCCACTGAGGAAGGAGTTTTGCCCGGCGGTGGAAATGCTCTGCTTAGAGTTAAACCTGTTTTAGATAAACTGAAAACAAATAATGATGAAGAGCAAATGGGTGTTGATATTGTTAAACACGCTCTTGAACAGCCGATTCGTAAGCTAGCAGAAAACGCTGGCGAGGATGACGGCTATGTTATCAGTAAAGTTCAAGAAGGTATTGATGATGGGCGGGACGATTTCGGCTTTAATGCTTTAAGCGGAGAATTTGAATCCATGCTCGAAGCAGGCATTCTTGATCCGCTTAAAGTAACCAGATGTGCAGTGGAAAATGCAGTTAGTATCGGCGCAATGATTTTGACTACTGAAGTAATGATTGCTGATCTGCCAAAAGAAGATGATGAGGAAAAGAAAGGCGGCGGAGGAGCAGGAATGGGTGGTATGGGTGGTATGGGTGGAATGGGCGGAATGCCAGGAATGTAGGAATAGATGTTTAATAGTTAGTGCCTAGTATTAGCGAGGGCGGTGTTTTTACTGCCCTCACTTTTTTTATCCACAAGCTTTCACAACACTTCAATGATTCGAATCATCGAAATCTTTGACTTTTATAATCTGGTTGATTACCGTGATAGTAGTATGCCACAAGTATCTGGCTGGAAATTAAAACCTGAACTTTGGGAACGTCTATTTGAAGTTCTTAATGATGCAGTTTCTAAGGTTAAAACTAAAGAGAAGGCTGCTGTTTTCATTAGTTCTCTTTTAACTTCCACAGAAAGGAAGATGGTTGCTAAGCGCTTAGTGGCGGCAATTTTGATTGAAAATGGAGCAACATATGAGCAAATAAAAGAAATTTTACATCTTAGTACAGGGACAATAGCTCGGGTAAAAATGAATCTGGGCCTTAACTCCGAATATAAAGATTTAGTTAATTATATGTTAGAGGACCATTTATTTAGGAAATCTTTTTACAGCTTTGTAAAACGGATTGGTGAAATTCTTTCGCCGCATCCAGGGAAGGGTGGCTCATTCTGGCGAAGTGTTGCAAGGTCAATGGATGAAAAAATAGAAAGCGAGATATTTCAATGATTCGAATCATCGAAGTATTTTAAAAGCAGTGAATTTTAATAAAGTAGAATGTAAGTAATTAAGTAATAATGAAAATTTACTCCCTAGTTCTAGGTAATTCTTCGCCCTCTGCTTGATATTTATGAAAATTACTTTCAACCTTAGGTGTGGCTTTGATTCTTTTCTGTCGCTCATGCATCCTTTTAAAAAGACCGGGGTTTTCGGTTTGGGGCCGAAGTGATTCTCGTTGGAAACGCCAAGCTTGAGGTGCACTCTCTGGATTCATTTATTCTTTTATGAATAATTGATAATGATTCTTTTTAATGACCTGATAGGTCCAGAAAAGAAGATAAGAAATAGAAAGAATAATTAGCAAAAGTATAAATAGATTGCTAAAAATAATTACCCCTTTTGCGGTGCTTGAAAGTTTTAAGCCCATAAATTTAAGACCAAGATAAATAACTAGGTTAATGAGCATTAAAATTATTCCTGGGCTGATAATTGTTGTGCTGACAAGTAAGGTTTGCGATTTGTCTTTTTCTTTTTTTATTTTTCTTAGGGTTAAAAAAGGATGGTAAATTAAACCAAGCAGGTTTCTAAATAATAACCAAGCTTCTTTTAAAAAAATTAGAACAGATAATTTTACTATCTTAAAAAATGATTGTTTTATTTTCTTTTTTGCCATAAGTGTTTAAACCTCTTTCTTGCCCGATAAAGCCGGGACTCAACTGCTTTAGTGGTAATTTTTAACCTTTTGGCAATTGCTTTCATGCTTAACCCTTCTATATACTTAAGTCTTAAAATCTGTTCGTATCCCTCGCTTAACTGGTTTAAAACATTTTTAACCTCCTCTTTTAGTTCTTCTTTTAAATATTCTTTTTCCGGTCCCAGGGCTTCATCAGCCCAGTCTTTTAAAAAGGGGAACTTTGAAAAGAGAACTGTTTTTAGTTTTTGTTTGCGGTAATAATCAACTGTTTCATGGTGAGCAATTGAACAGAGCCAAGAAAAAAGTGAGGAACGGAACTCAAAATTAGGAAGTGAGTTGAGAGAGGAAATAAATGTTTCTTGAACAATATCTTGAGCATCCTTTTTGCTTTTTGCTTTTCGCTCAACCACAGTTAAAAGAGAGTCTTTATATCTTTGGTAAAATTTCTTTTTGGCTTTTCGGCTACCGGCCAGTATCTGGTTGACTAACTCTCTTTCTTTCATTGGTGCGCATTATATTGTAACTCACTTGCATTGATACCTTCAAAAATGTATTTATCTTTCCGCTAATCACCAACACCTAATAATGTGCTAATATAAAAGCAATGAGACTAAAACAAGTTTTATCCCAACAAAGCTTATTTGCTTTTAATTGTGATGACTTTGTTATTTACCGTGGGGTAATTCAGGCTCTCCAGGAAACAGGCATGCCGGCAATTGTCCAGATTTCTCCGGGAGAAAAAGACTTTTGGGGATTATCGAGGTTTGCTTGTTTAACCGCCAATGAATCGGCGACAATTTTCACTAATATTGACCACGGCCGCGATTTAAAAACAATGCAAGCGGCAATTGATCACGGTTTTTCCATGGTTCATTTTGACGGTTCTTCTTTAGATTGGGAGGAAAATATCGAAAAAACTAGAAAAACAGTAGAAATGGCATATCCTGATGGCCTACTGGTCGAAGGAGAACCTTTAGCTAAGGACACTTCTCCCCAAAAAGCAGCTGAGTTTGTTGAAAAAACAGGAGTTGATTTGGTAGCTGTTTTTGTCGGCAACCGGCACGGTATGGATCCGGAAAAGCCAGAACACTTGGATTTTAAACAGTTGAAAAAAATTAAACAAGCAGTCGGTGATAAAGTTGGTTTAACTTTGCACGGCGGCTCAGGGGTGCCCAAAAAAGAAATTAAGCAAGCAATTGAGCAGAATTTGATTGTTAAAATTAACATTAATTCCCGTTTGCGCTTAGTTTATCAAAAAGCCTTGCAGGATAGCCTACAAGGTTATCAGGGGAAGTTTAAAGTTTATAATTTACTAAACCCGGTAATGGAAGCAATTAAAAGGGAGACATTAGAAATTATAAATTACCTGCCCGCAGATGCTAAAGCATCAGCTTTTGCAGGCGGGTGAGTTATGAATTATTAATTGATAATTGACAAATGATAAATAATA